>JANPIJ010000385.1:0-2315 GCA_031424955.1 Ferruginibacter sp.
TTCTGGCTAAACCCAAAGAATATAAACCGTTGGGTTTTGTTAGGCGCAACCGGTGCCTTGATTATAGCCATCCCACTCTCCATTAGCAGGGCCTTGTTTTTCCAGGTGGCAATATCTGTTATTTTCCTGCTCATAGCCATTTCAAGAAAGCCAAAGTATTTTGGAAAAATCCTTGTTGCGGCTATTTGTATAGGTATTGGCCTGGTATTATTAAGTGGTGTTAGTTTTTTTCAAACAGCAACCGAAGCTTTTACCACTCGTTTTACAAATGCTAATGAGACAGAAGGTGGCGTGGAAGGTGTAATAGGAGACCGGTTTGTTGGGCAGCTTTTAAATGCAATCTTAGGAGCTCCGGATCAGTCTATATTTGGTTTTGGTATAGGAAGTGGTACGCCTTTAGGAGCAACACTGTTAGGCGAAAGTAAAATAATGGCATTAGCTGATTTTGAATGGATGAGATTGATGGGCGAACTTGGGATCATGGGCCTATTTGTTATATTTATAAGGGTGGGACTTTCATTAAAACTTGCTCTCTCCAGTTACAGGAAATTGTCCGTAAACGATGTGCTTCCTTGGCTTTTTATGAGTGTAGCAATTTTGGTAGTTGTACAAGGTTCATGGCACCAGCCAACAGCGTTAGGCTTTTTTTCTTTAGTGGGTGGCTTATGGCTTGCATCACTTAAAAAGCCCATCAGTAAAAAGAATGGACTATCCAAAAGAAAGACATTTGTTAAAAGCATGGAAACTGTGCAAAAATTCCCAACAGAAAATAAATTACTTCAATAATCATCCGCAATCATTTAAGAAACCACTGTTAATAATGAAGGTCTTATTTTTATCAATTCGCACCCTATTCAATATTTTGCACCATTGTACAAACACATGAATGAACATGGTGTAAAAACAAAGGCCTGGTATTGTTCGGATGAATCCATAAAGGGTGGAATGGATAAGCAGTTTGGTGTGGAGGTGAAATGGGATATTCCCTTACTGGATGGGTATGAATCTTCTTTTTTTAAAAATTATTCTCCCAGGCCCTCCCACTTTAGCGGTTTTTTTGGGTTAGTTAACCTGGGTATAATTGGACAGCTATTTAAGATACCCAAATCGGTTATTATAGTGCACGGATGGCATTACTTCACTCATTTTTTTGTATTAATGCTGGGCAAATTAATAGGGCATACCATCTGCCTGCGATGCGAAATGCCTCAAAACCAGGAAACCCTCAAAAAGGGTTCGAAAATGAAGGTGAAAGCGATGGGTTTGAAATATATACTCTTTCCCAGGATCAGTTATTTTTTATATATCGGTACACAAAACCGGTTATTCTATAAAAGTTATGGGATAGAAGACCGCCGGTTAATTTTCTGCCCGTATTCTGTGGATGATCAGCGGTTCCGTAAAGAACACCAGGAGTTAAAACCGGCTGTTTGCGAAATAAGACAAAGGCTGGGCATTCAAGCAAATGCTAAAATTATCCTGTATTCAGGCAAGTACATGGAAAAGAAAAGGCCGATGGATTTATTAAGGGCATTCCACCAGTTAAATAATCCGGGTTGCTGGCTGATAATGATTGGTGATGGCAACCTGCGAAATGAAATGGAACAATTTATTGCAGAAAAAAAATTGGCACAGGTTATTCTTACCGGTTTTGTAAACCAGTCGAAAGTAGCTGAATACTACGCTATCAGCGATGTATTTGTAATGTGCTCCACCATTGGTGAAACCTGGGGGCTTTCTGTAAATGAGGCCATGAATTTTGGATTGCCTGTCATCATTTCAGACCTTACGGGTTGTTCGGAGGACATGGTAATAAATGGTGATAACGGATATATCTTTGAAACCGGGAATATAGACCAACTGGCCCTGAAATTAAACGAGGTATTGGTTAAGAACAATTTGTTGAAAAATACCCGTCCGGAGACTATTGTTGATAAACATAGTTATTCCACCATTACTGAAAATATTAAACCGCTTACGAGGTAACTAAGCAAGGTATTGTTTTTCTATTGTTACCAATAAGGCAGCACAGGGTGTTGGCTGGTTTGCCGGACACTCAAATTTTTATTAATTCATTTTTTGAACCTGTGAATATCGTTCTTTTTGTACATCCTTCCTTTCTTGAAAGTCAAAGTATGCCAAGGTATGCTACCATGCTTGCCGATGGTATGAGGAAGCGGGGACACGCAGTTGAAATATGTTCTCCCGAACCATTTTTTTTTCGGTTACCCGTAAAAAAGGGTATGCGAAAATGGCTGGGGTATATTGACCAGTATATCATTTTCCCACAACAGGTAAAAAGGCGAATGAAAAGT
>JANPIJ010000386.1:0-13472 GCA_031424955.1 Ferruginibacter sp.
AAATGGTAGCCCCCATACTCGAAGAACTTTCGAAGGAATATGAAGGTAGGCTGGTTATTTATAAAGTGAATACTGATATAGAACAGGAGCTGTCATCGGTGTTTGGTATTCAAAGCATCCCTACCATTCTTTTTATTGACTCCAATGGTGAACCGATGATGCAGCCCGGTGCTCTTCCCAAACATGCATTCAAAAAAATAATAGAAGAGAAATTACTGGCCCCTGAAAAAATGGAGGAATAAAATCCCCTTATTATTTATCCCGAACTTATTGTATGAACACTGACATTCAAAAACATTGGGAAACTGTTTACAGAACAAAGCAGCCAAACGAGGTAAGCTGGACGCAGGAAATACCGGCAACTTCCCTTGACTTTATTCATGCGTTTAATTTACCCAGAACGGCAAGTATCGTTGACATCGGTGGCGGCGATAGTAAATTCGTTGACTATCTTCTTGAAGAAGGATTTGAAAACATTACGGTACTGGACATTTCGGCGGCGGCGCTGGAAAAAACAAAAAAAAGATTGGGCGATAAAGCAGCAAAAGTTAAATGGGTGGTGAGCGACGTGACCGATTTTAAACCGGCAACTAAATTTGACGTCTGGCACGACCGGGCGACTTTTCATTTTCTGACAACTCCCCAACAGATCAAAAAATATATTGAAACCGCTTCGAAATCGGTGACCGGTTTTCTTACCATAGGAACGTTCTCAGACAAGGGGCCCGATAAATGCAGCGGTCTGGATACAAAAAAGTATAGTGAAAAAACCCTGACCTCCGTATTGAAAAAGGAATTTGACAAATTGCGCTGCATCACAGAATATCACCTTACCCCATTTCAAACATCGCAACATTTTCTATTCTGCAGTTTTAAACGACATGCCAATTAATTTGCATGGTTTGTATTACTGGAATTACAGTTGGTTGTACATAATGCCCGCCAAGCCGTCTAAGGATTCTATTACCCGAAAACAAAAAAGCAAGGTTGCGAAAAAACTCCAGTTAAAAAAAGTGCCACAGGAATGCAGCACTTTTTTTATGACAATAATCCTGTTCTATATTGTTGGCGTAGTTAACTCTGCTAATGATTTATTGATGTCTTCCTGCGATACTTCAAAGTCCACCAGGTTACCAGCCAGGTATTGCTCATAAGAAGAAAGGTCAAAATGACCATGGCCACATAGGTTAAACAGGATGGTTTTAGAAACTCCTTCCGCATCCGCATGTTTCGCCTGGCGGATAACTTCCGCAATAGCATGGGTAGCTTCGGGTGCCGGAATAATTCCTTCTGCCCTGGCGAATAATATACCTGCATCAAAACACTCTGTCTGGTTGATAGCAACCGCTTCAATGATGCCATCCTTTAGCAACTGGCTAACGATAGCCCCTGCCCCATGATAACGCAAACCTCCTGCATGTATCGGCGATGGAATAAAATTATGCCCCAGTGTGTACATCGGAATTAATGGCGTCATCCCAACGGTGTCGCCAAAGTCGTAGCGGAAAACACCCCTGGTTAATTTAGGGCATGAAGTTGGTTCTACCGCGATGGCCCTTACATTTTTACCGCCTGTTAATTTATCCTGCAAAAAAGGAAACGCAATACCGGCAAAGTTGGATCCGCCGCCAAAAGGCGCTACAATAATATCAGGATAATCACCTGCTTTCTCCATTTGTTTCTGCGCCTCCAGGCCAATGATGGTTTGGTGCATCAACACATGGTTCAGCACACTGCCCAACGAATATTTGGTATCATCATGAGTAGCTGCTATTTCAACTGCTTCAGAAATGGCGATGCCCAAACTGCCCGGTGAATTGGGGTCCTTTTCCAAAATACTTCTTCCGGCATTGGTAAGGTTACTGGGAGAAGCATGCACCGTTGCACCCCAGGTATTCATCATTATTTTACGGTATGGTTTACCATCGTAACTCACTTTCACCATAAACACTTCGCATTCGATACCAAATAACTGGCAGGCAAAACTCAATGCACTACCCCACTGACCTGCACCTGTTTCAGTGGCAATTTTTTTAATCCCTTCTTTGGCATTGTAATAAGCCTGTGGGATAGCCGTGTTGGGTTTATGCGAACCGGCAGGACTAACCCCTTCATACTTATAATAAATTTTAGATTGGGTACCAAGGGCCTTTTCCAAACCAATTGCCCGGAACATGGGTGTTGGCCGCCAGATGGAATACAGGTTTCTTACTTCATCCGGTATCTCTACCCATTTTTCCGTGCTTACTTCCTGCTTAATTAATTCCATTGGAAACAGTGGCGCCAGTGCTTCCGCATCAATGGGTTGCTGTGTTCCCGGATGCAATGGAGGCAACGGTTTATTGGGCATGTCTGCCATAATATTGTACCAATGGGTTGGTATCTCCGATTCGGCTAAAGTGATTTTTCGCTGTTGAAGCATGTAGTGTAGATTTTGGCATTCAAGGTAACAATAATCAGGAAAAGGATTGATTATATTCCGGCAATTATTAAGATTTTCATTACCGGGAAAGATATTATCGGGGAATAAAATCCGGTAGCAAAACCTGCACGGTAAAAACAGCAGGTGTATACCAGATTGTAGCCCGGGACTTAAAGGTTGCCAACCTTTGTGAAAGCATATCCCAGCTGTGAGGGGCCCTATGTAAGGTTGGCAACCTTATGCGACAAACTGGTATGCACCTATACCGGTGTTGGCTGCAAGACACAACGACATTCTACACAATGACCAATATATCTATATCATTCGGAGCAAGACACAACAAGGGCTTGTACTAAATAGCTTGCAGTTTTTACCAGGTATCAACAAAGGCAGAAGAGTGTATATCACAACCGCGTAAATCATATTGAGGTACTTCAGCTTTGTATCCCAATTCTTATATCTATGCTGTTTTATCTTTTCTCCTAATCACTTTTACAACTCCATACCCGATAGCTCCGAAAATAAACAACCCCATCAATGGCGCCACTACTTCGCAAAAAGGACTCATTGGTTCATGAGCAAATAAAAATGTTTGTGCCTGGGCGCAGAAACTAACAATGGTCAGCGCAGCAAATAATAAAATTTTCATGATCTTTTATTTTATTAGTTTTTAAAGCATCAACAGGATGCTTTAACAAGATTAGATGATAATTTTGAACGGCGTAAATGCAAATCAACAAACAACAGGTTTGGGTAAATAAACAACGGGAGAAAAGAAATAAGCGAAATTGAAGATACTGCAAATAGTGGGATTGTGTTGAAAGCCCGGCAGCCAATAATCAACATTAAAATGGAATAAACCTTAAGTAAGATAACTAAGTCACAAAAAAGGAAGCGCCCGACCCGGCAATCTGCCACAATGGGGTGCGATGACCGGATAAAGCTTTCGCTGCAACAGGTGCATTCCTGGAAATGCAACCAGATGACGGGTACCCGGGGTTTGGTTTCCATTGCCTGTATAACCTGTCCGATCGCTGATCAGGACCCATGAAGGCGGCCATCATGGTAACAAAGCCAATAAATCACGGCGGGAATAACCTTTCCGTTCCACCTCCTGGTAATAAGTTGGCTGGGTTTCCTGCAATGACTCATTTATCATCGTGATAATTCTTATAACTCGGGAAGCATGCAAGCGTGTCATAAATCTATTCCTCATTACTTTATAAAATAATGAGCATCTTCAGTTATTTGTATGACTGACGTCAGCCAAACGACATCCGCTTATTGTTAATTTTAATTTTTTTACTATTATAAAATATAGCTGTATGAAAAAAATTATTACCGCTTTATTCCTGCTGGTTGGGTGTATGCCTTTTATTAGCCTTGCACATCCCGGCCATGGCGAAACTGGTGGGTTCACCATCACTCATTATTTTACAGAGCCCATACATTTGATGATTTCATTCAGCGTTTTACTTGGTTTGTATGTTTTTAGCCGCTACCTGCGCAACAATAAAAAACGACAACAAAACAACTGAACATGCACGAGCTCTCCATTGTAATGAGCATCATTGATATTGCTCAGCAGGAAGCAGCAAAAGCCAATGCAGACAATATCGAAGAAATTGAAATAGATATTGGATGTTTAAGTACCATCGAAATGAATGCCTTTGATTTTGCCTGGAGCCAGGCGGTGAAGCAAACAGTACTGGAGGGAACAGTAAAAAAAATCAACCGCATAAAGGGAGAAGCAAGATGCATGGATTGTAATGCAACATTTGCGATGGAAAATTTATATGATGGCTGCCCGGTTTGTGGCAGGCACCTGGTCAGTATATTATCAGGCAAAGAGTTAAGGGTGAAATCCCTTGTTGTATCCTGAGCTATTTATTTAATCAACTTAAAAGGGAACGATATGTGTGCAACCTGCGGCTGTGATTCGAATGAAAATGTAACCATCAAAGAGCCTGGCCATCAACACGATCATCCAGGTGATCATCCTGGAAATCATCCGGATCATCATCATAGAAAAGTAGTGGATGTTGAAAAAGATATCCTGCATGAAAACAACCTGCTGGCAGAAAGAAACCGGGGTTATTTTGAAGCAAAAAATATACTTGCTTTGAATTTAGTCAGTTCGCCCGGTTCCGGCAAAACAGCTTTATTGGAAAGAACGTTAACGGATTTAAAAGGCCAGTTGGAATTTGCTGTGATTGAAGGCGACCAGCAAACAACCAACGATGCAGACCGCATTCACGCAACAGGCACCAAAGTAGTACAAATTAATACCGGCAAAGGCTGCCACCTGGATGCACATATGGTGCTGCATGCAATACAGGGAATGAAGCCCAGGCAGGACAGTGTTTTATTTATTGAAAATGTAGGCAACCTGGTTTGCCCTGCGATGTTTGACCTGGGAGAAAAAGAACGGGTGGTCATTATGAGCGTTACGGAGGGTGATGATAAACCGTTAAAGTATCCCGATATGTTTTCTACGTCTACCCTTTGCATTATAAATAAAACTGACCTGCTTCCGTACGTTCCATTTGATATTGAAAAGGCAAAGACCAATGCCCTGAAAGTAAATCATGCACTGCGGATTATTGAATTGAGTTGCACCAGCGGCGAAGGTTTACAAATTTGGTATGACTGGCTAAAATCGAAAATGATTGCCCCGGAACCAGCATGATGAAATCTGGTAGTAATAATAAATATTTTTAGGATTAGGTATAACATTCGCAGACCTAAGCTAAGAATAGGTTGGCCTTCATTTTCCTACCAGCTAGCGGGAAAACAAAAAAATTAAGGCTACCAGCCACTGATTGCGAACGTTTCATTTAATTCTAATATTTTCTTATGCATACCTATCATATCCATATCAGTGGTTTGGTACAGGGGGTTGGTTTCCGGCCCTTTGTTTGCCGCCTGGCGAAAGCATTGGATGTGACAGGTTGGGTGAGCAATACAAACAATGGAGTTCACATTGAATGCAGTGCTTCACCGGAAACAGCCAACCGCTTTTACAAAGAACTCATCCACAATCCACCCCGCAACGCAATCATAACAAATCACTCTTTTAAACAAAGAGATTCAACCCGCTTTTCATCCTTTACCATTCAGCAAAGCAACTGCGACAATAAGCCTGATCTTTTATTAACACCTGACATCGCTTTATGCGATCAATGCAAACAGGAAATCATAACGGACAACAATAAGCGTTTTCAGTATCCTTTTACCACCTGCCTGCATTGTGGCCCCAGGTATTCCATTATTACCGGTTTGCCTTACGACCGGGAACGCACTACCATGAGTTCCCTTCAAATGTGTGATTCCTGCCTGGATGAATACGATGACATTGAAAACAGGCGTCACTATAGCCAGACCAATTCCTGCAAAGACTGTGCTATCCGGATGCATTTGTTTAGTGCTACGAATACCTGTTTAAGCAGTGATGAGGAAGAAATAATGGAAATGATTCTTGCTGAATTAATAAAAGGAAGCATCCTTGCCATTAAAGGTATTGGCGGCTATTTATTATTGTGTGATGCTACCAATGAATCAGCCATCAACATATTAAGAACCCGGAAGCACAGGCCTGCAAAGCCTTTTGCCTTATTGTATGCTGATATTGAAATGGTTTGCCTGGATACAACACTGCGTGCTGAAGAAACCAATGCATTGAATGATACTGCCGCACCCATTGTTTTGTGTAAACTAAAACCTGCCCCGGCTAGTGGTATTTGCAAAGAAGTTATTGCACCCGGTTTGGATAAGATGGGTATAATGTTGCCTTACACTCCGTTGCTGTTTTTAATTGCAAAATCATTCAATAAACCGTTAGTTGCAACTAGTGCAAACATCAGCGGATCACCCATATTATTTAAGGATAAAGATGCACTGGAAAATTTATTTGAAGTAGCCGGTTTTATACTTACATATGACAGGGACATCGTTACGCCGCAGGACGACAGTGTGATCCAGTTTACCGAATGCGGTCAAAAAATCATCCTGCGCCGCAGCCGTGGTTTGGCCCCTAATTATTTCCCCAATCCTTTCGGGCCAAATACCAATTCAATACTGGCAATGGGCAGCGAATTGAAAAGTGCATTTGCTATACAGGATCATGATAAATTATTCATCAGTCAATACCTCGGTGACCAGGGCACGATCGAATCGCAAACCAGTTTTAAAGAAACGCTACACCATATTACCAGGTTAGTAAAAGCAAAACCTGCTCATATTCTTATTGACAAACACCCCGGCTATTTTGTTTCGGAATATGGAAAACAAATTGCCACTACGCAGAATTGTTTGCTCACAGCGATACAGCATCATAGAGCACATTTCGGGGCAGTGCTGGCAGAGAATCATTTATTGAATGCGAAAGAACCAGTGATGGGTTTTATATGGGATGGAACCGGCTATGGTGATGACGGACAAATTTGGGGCAGCGAAGTTTTTATTTATGAGCATTATGAAATGAAACGGGTGGCCCACCTGGATTATTTTCCTCAACTATTGGGCGATAAAATGAGCAGGGAGCCCAGGCTATCCGCGTTAAGTTTATTAACCCATTTGCCCAACCAGCAAAACATCATACAACAGTTGTTTTCAAAACGGGAATGGCAATATTACCGGCAATTATTACAGCAGCCGGCTTCTTTATCCACAAGCAGTATGGCCAGGTTCTTAGATGGCATTGCTGCCATACTGGGCATCTGTTCACATAATGAGTATGAAGGTGAGGCAGCCATGCAATTAGAAGCCCTGGCAAGGACTTGTGTTGATAAACCAACCGGGCACTACCCCACTCTATTGATGGATAACAGGATTAATTGGAGTCCGTTTTCAATTGCATTAATACAAGATCATCAGCAAAAAAAGAGCCCTGCTTTTATAGCCTGGAAAGTATTCTATTCTTTGGTAAAAATGATTGAGCAGGTTAGCAATCACAATCAAATTAATAAAATCGCCTTCAGCGGAGGTGTTTTCCAAAATGCATTATTGAATGATTTACTGATTGAATTCCTGTGGGATAAAAGACACTTATATTTCCATCAGCAATTGAGCCCGAATGACGAGTGTATTGGCTTTGGCCAGCTTGCCTGTTTCAGTATGCTGAATAAACCGACGGAGCAAATGATAACAGCAAAAGAAACAATGCCTGAAAAACAATTTCAATTTACCAACTAAAACAAGTGATATGTGCTTAGCAATTCCCGGTAAAATTCTTTCCATCACCAACGAGCTGGATAAAACCTTCCGCCACGGCAAGGTCTCCTTTGGTGGCATCACCAAAGAGGTAAACCTGTGCATGGTACCGGAAGCAAATATTGGTGATTATGTGCTGGTGCATGTAGGGGTTGCCATCAGTATCATTGATGAAGCAGAGGCGCAAATAACATTTGAGTATTTAAAACAGATTGGTGAAATGAATGAGTTAGAAAGTCCGGGATAACTGCACGGCCGCACCGGAGAAAAGAAATACAAATCAGGCTGAATTTTTAATTCGTGTAATTCGTGCCTAACAATTCGTGTTATAAAAACTATATGAAATATTTATCCGAATACCTTGATCCTGAAATCAAGTTGCATTATTAATTCGTGTAATTCGTGCCTAAAAATTCGTGTTATAAGAACTATATGAAATATTTATCCGAATACCGTGATCCTGAATTGGTACAGCAATACCTGGAAGAGATTCACCGGGTTACTACCAGGCCATGGACGTTGATGGAAATTTGCGGCGGGCAAACACATAGCCTGGTTAAGAACGGGATACTGGAAATGTTGCCGGATAAAATCACCATGGTGCATGGGCCCGGCTGTCCGGTTTGTGTTACCAGCGTTAGTGTAATTGACGAGGCCGTTTATCTAGCCCGGCAGCCCTATACAATACTCTGTTCTTTTGGCGATATGTTGCGGGTACCGGGCAGCCATCAAAATTTGCTGGAGGTAAAAGCAGAAGGGGCAGATATCCGTATTTTATATTCGCCGCTTGAAGCGGTGATGATTGCAAAAGAAAACCCATCCAAAGAAGTGGTATTCTTTGCAGTGGGTTTTGAAACAACGGCACCGGCAAATGCATTGAGCGTAATACAGGCCCATAAAATGGGGGTAACAAACTACAGCATTTTAGCATCGCATGTGTTGGTGCCTCCGGCAATGGTAGCCATATTGAGTGATGCAGAAAATACCATTGATGCATTTTTAGCGGCTGGCCATGTTTGCACGATTATGGGAATGGAAGAATATTACCCGATTGCTGAAAAATACAAAATACCGGTTGTAGTGACCGGTTTTGAACCGGTGGATTTATTGCAGGGATTATTGATGTGCATTCAACAATTAGAAAAAGGGGAATACAAAGTAGAAAACCAATATGCCAGGTATGTGCAGCGGGAAGGGAATAAAATTGCGAAGGGTACAATTGAAGAAGTATTTGCTGTAAGCGACCGGGTATGGAGGGGTATTGGCCCCATCGCACAAAGTGGCTACGAAGTAAATGACCGGTATAAAAAATACAATGCAAGATTAAAATTTAAACTTAATTTACCCATGGCACCTGAAAACAAGGAATGCATCAGCGGTGATATTATGAGGGGGTTAAAGAAACCAAAACAGTGCCCGAATTTTGGCACCCACTGCAAACCCGAACATCCCCTTGGAGCGCCCATGGTGAGCAGCGAAGGTTCCTGTGCGGCTTATTATCATTTTAGTAATTGATAATTAAATAATTAATAATTGACAATGTCTTCAATGCAAAGTTCTAGTCGTTTGGGCCAGTCTTCATGGCATGCACATTTATCAATTATCCATTCACCAATTATCCATTAAAACATCCACTCATCGCCTATAACTCAACCTCATGACAATCTCCTGCCCCATGCCCAAATTTGATTTCGACGTGATTACGCTGGGGCATGGCAGCGGCGGTTTATTAACGCATCGCCTGTTGCAAAGCGGTGTCTTTAATGTATTTAAAAATGACCTACTGGATCAGCAACACGATGGCGCAAGTTTTGAACTGAATGGGAAAGTGGCGTTTAGCACAGACAGTTATGTTATATCGCCCATCTTCTTCCCCGGCGGTAATATTGGCGACCTGGCGATCAACGGTACAGTGAATGACCTGGCAATGTGCGGTGCTGCCGCAAAATATTTATCGCTCAGTTTTATTATTGAAGAAGGCCTTACCATGGAAGCGTTTTGGAAAGTACTCATCAGTATTAAGGCAGCCGCAAACAAAGCCCACATAAAAATCGTAACCGGTGATACCAAAGTGGTGGAGAAAGGAAAAGGCGATCAAATATTCATTAATACCTCCGGCATCGGTATCATACATCCCAATGCCAATATTCATCATAACCGGATTGAAGCGGGTGATGTGATCATTGTAAGTGGCAACATTGCGTCGCATGGTATTGCGATCATGAGTTTGCGCAAGGGCTTAACATTTGAAACAAGTATTGAAAGCGATACCACCAACCTGAATCATACGATTATTGGCCTGGTTGATAAATTTGGAAACGATATTAAATTTTTGCGTGACCCTACAAGAGGTGGAGTGGCTTCAGTATTGAATGAAATTGCAGAACTCACCCGGCTTGGATTTTACATCGAACAAAAATTAATTCCCATAGATGAGCAGGTAGATAGCGCCTGTGAAATGCTGGGGCTCGATCCGTTGTATGTGGCCAATGAAGGATTGTTTATGGCTGTAGTAAAAAAGGAGACCGCTACCGATTTTCTGAAACAATTACAAGCCGATGAATGCGGAAAAAATGCAGCCATTATAGGTGAAGTTACCATCGATCATCCCGGCAAGGTGATATTAAAAAGCCGCATAGGAGGAAAACGGGTGGTGAATTATTTAACCGGGGAGCAGTTGCCGAGAATTTGTTGAATACCTGGTTGGTGAATACAAAAAATTTGGTCCCTGTAACAAATGTTACACATTTCTAAATAATACTTATCTATATTTAAACTTAAATTAACTAACATGAAAAAGAATATGGGTTCAGCAGATCGGATGATCCGCCTGGTAGCAGCAGTAATATTCGCTGCTTTGTATTTTACCAATACCGTTACCGGTATATTCGGCATTGTATTGCTGGTATTGGCAGTGGTGTTTGTATTAACCAGCCTGGTAAGTTTCTGCCCGTTGTATACTTTAATGGGCCTTAATACATGTGCCACAAAAAAATAATGCATGACCTCAAAAAACATACTTGTCCTGGCATTTTGCTTTGTCAGTCTTTTAACCGCATGTAGCAGCAGTACAGGAACAACCAATCTTTCTATATCCGAATTTGAAAAAGCCATTTCGAAAAATAATATCCAGCTCCTCGATGTTCGGACAAATGAAGAGTACCAGTCGGGGCACCTGGGCAATGCATTATTAGCCGACTGGAATAACCGGGAGGAATTTAAAACCCGTGTAGCGGCATTGGAAAAAAACAAGCCGGTATATACTTACTGCCTCAGTGGGGCAAGAAGTGAAATGGCAACTGAATGGTTAAGGGAAAATGGCTTTACAGCTTTTAATCTGGCTGGTGGAACCAACGCCTGGAAAAGTGCTGGCAGGCAATTAGAAGAGGCTGCAATAGTAAGTCAGATAACCCTGGCTGAATACCTCGTTCAAATACCCAAAAACAAAACAGTGTTGGTAGATTTTAGCGCCGTATGGTGCCCGCCCTGCAAGGTAATGGCCCCAGTACTTGACTCACTGGTAGCCACACACGGAACTAAATTTGACCTGGTAAAAATTGATGGCGGGCAGCAAACAGCTATATGCAGCGAATTAAATGTAACTGCATTCCCCACCTTCATTATGTACAGGCAGGGAAAAGAAATATGGCGAAAAGAAGGCCTGGTGGATGCAAAAGAATTTATTGCGAATTTCTAAAAAAGATATCCCTCATCCTGCTATAAAAAACATTATCCGGGTTGAAAAAATAGCTTGGCATCCAGCTACGCTATTTTCATTTATAAATATTCATCGGCAATTTTTTAAAGCTCCTTTATTCATTCATATCCCAGTAACCTGTTCCTTTATTTTTTGGCAAAGAAAGCTGATATTATCAGGCGGGCATTGGAAGGGGTTGAGTGTTTTTGTTTTCGTTAGAAGGATTAATAAATTCATTCGCCTGCAAACCTGATTCTGCTACGCAGGCCTTCCATAAAAGATATCCGCCGGAAAGGTTTACCACATTGCTGAAACCGTTTTGTATTAAAATCCTTTGTGCAAGGTATCCCCTTAGCCCTGCTTCACAATAGATGTAAATCTTTTGTTCTTTTGAAATCTCTCCAAGCCTCGCCCTGATCTCATCAACCGGTATATTGATAGCACCTGGTATTTTACCGGCAAGCCATTCGTCTTCCCTGCGAACATCTATCAGTATATCATCCGGCTTTATATTCTCCCATTCATCCCAGTAAAAAATATTCAACCGTTTCAATAATATGTTTTCAGCTACAAAGCCCGCCATATTAACCGGGTCTTTTGCGGAAGAATAAGGTGGCGCATATCCATGTTCAAATTCAATTAAATCATAAATGGTTTTATGTTGTTTGATAAAGGACGATAAAATATCAAGCCGCTTATCAACACCATCATAACCCGCAATCTGGGCGCTTAATAACCTGCCATCAACTGGTGAAAAGGCAATCTGAATGGTCATCTGTTTGGCATCCGGGTAGTAAGCAGCATGTGATCCGTTGTGTGTAGTGGATACAATGTGACCGATGTTCGCCGCTTTTAAATGTTTGGATGCGGTGCCCGCCGTACCTACTGTTAATTCAAATACTTTTACGATTGCGGTATTAATTGAACCCTGGTATTTTTGAACATTGCCCAGCACCACATTATTGGCACAAATACGTCCCTGTTTATTTGCCGGTCCCGCCAGGTAGGTGATCATAGACTGCCCGGTCACCGGGTTTTCAAATTCAATGGCATCGCCTACCGCATAAATGTCGGGATCGGATGTTTGCAAATATTCATTTACCCATATCCCCCTGGCTGTGCCGGTTTTAAGCCCCGCCTGTACCGCCAGCCTGGTATCCGGACGAACACCGATGGAAAGCAACACCATATCTGTATTCAGTACTTCCCCATTTTTTAAGGCTACATTTATCTGCTGTCCTTCTTTGGTAAAACTGGTTACCGCACTATTTAAAATAAGATTCACGCCCTTGCTGCGGATATGTTGCTGAACAATGGCCGCAACCGGAAAATCGACCGGCGCCAGGATTTGATTTCCCATTTCAATAATGGTAACCTCAATACCCAGGTCATTAAAGTTTTCTGCCATTTCCAAACCAATGAATCCGGCACCCACAATCACTGCTTTGGTTACCTGGTTTTGTTGGATATAGCTTTTGATATAATCCGTGTCCCTTACATTTCTTAAAGTAAAAATCCCTTCACTGTTTATACCAGGTAAGGGTGGACGCAATGGTTCAGCACCGGGCGACAGAATTAGTTTATCATAGCTTTCTTCATACACTTCACCGGTTAACTGCTTTACAGCCGTAACCGATTTTTTGACCGGGTCAATGAGGGTAACTTCAGTGGTTACTCTTACATCAATATTAAAACGCTGATTAAAGGAAGCCGCTGTTTGTACAAATAATTTGTTCCTGTCTTTTATTACATCGCCAATA
This sequence comes from Ferruginibacter sp., assembly GCA_031424955.1. Taxonomy (GTDB): domain Bacteria; phylum Bacteroidota; class Bacteroidia; order Chitinophagales; family Chitinophagaceae; genus Ferruginibacter. The sequence goes on from JANPIJ010000386.1 coordinate 13,091, forward strand.
TAATAGGGCAGTCCGCAATTGGCATAAGAGATAAATTCTCCCTTTTCAAAAAGAATAATCGTTGCATGTTCATCCAGCCTTCTTAATCTTGCTGCTGTGCTTGCCCCACCTGCTACAGCTCCTACAATTATGTATTTCATCGTACCTTATTTTTTGAAAATCATCACTGATCTGTTAAAGAAACTTTACCTGTTAGCGATCGCTGCTCATTTGAGTACAAGCAAAAATGCGGCCGCTAAAGAGCAACAAAAGTAGTGACTGTGAAAATAGATAAACGTAACATTTGTCACGTTTTTACAAGGTATAAAACACCATTGAAGCCGAAAAAATATACAATATTACCACCTAAAAAACAGCCGGTTTGTAACATTTGTCACACTCA
>JANPIJ010000387.1:0-2296 GCA_031424955.1 Ferruginibacter sp.
AGCAATGGCTGTTGCATTGGCAGGCCGAAAGGATTCGTTGACCATGCTAAGAAAAAAAGTACAAATACAAATGGATGTGTAGCTTTTCATTTGTCCCAGTGCAATGAAAAGTATACCACCACAAAGCAGGGAAAAAAACTGGGTATAATAAAAACCAAACCGGTCGCTAATTTTTCCACCTATAAAAGCCCCCACCAAGGAACCAATACCATAAACACCCACAACAATCCCGGCAAGTTTGGTTGAAAAGCCAATGTGATTTATGTAGAGAGTCATGAAAGCCAATACCATTGTGCCGCTTCGGTTTATCAGCATCACTACTGCCAGCAGCCAAATGCGGCGTGTTAAACCGGTGTACGCATTCTTATATAAATTAATAGTGGCTGTGAGCATAAAAAAAGTGTTGCAAAGTTATTTATTTGCAACACTTCTCATTAAAAAATATAATAGACTACTGATTAAAATCGTCCGTCTTTGGAATAAGGTTTAATCCGATCTTACAAATTTCGGGAGGCTTCGTTAATTTTCTGATCCTGGTATCTATCCATGCGGCATCAATATTGATCAGGGCTGCCAGTGTATCTCCGTTTGTCCACAGTTCATGTACCATCGACCAGCGGCTGCCATCTTCATTGCATTTGCTGAGTTCTAAAAAGACCTCCAGTTCATCCCCAAATTTTATCTCTCTTTTAAAAATGCATTCTTCCCGGAAAATGACTGGGCCAATATGGTATTCCTGCATTACAACCGGGGTAATTCCGTGCTCAGTTAAAAATGCCATGCGGCAGTAAGCTCCAAAATCGTAGTACTTTGAATGCAGTACATGAAAATTCGGATCAAGATCAGCCCAACGTATTTCCAGCCTTTTTGAATATTTTTCCATGTATTGCAGGTATTGTATAAAAAACATCCCCTCGTTGAGGGGATGCTTTCATTATTTATAAAGGATCTCGTAATACTCTTTTGCCATCCGGTTACTGTCGAACTGCCAACGTACATCACGCATGCCGTTCCTCGTTATTTCACGCCATACTTCGGGGTTATCATAATACAGGGGCAATACCTGGTTTTCCAGTATTTCGTACAACTTATTCAAATCATACTCATCCTGTTCGTGCACACTTATGTTTTCATAATCTATTGGCGGTACCACAAAACCGTTATTTCCATGATTGATGAATTCACATATCCAGCCATCATTCGTACTACAGTTTACAGCGCCATTCATTGCGGCTGTCATACCACTGGTACCACTGGCTTCCCGGGGCACCCTTGGGTTGTTCAACCACAGATCGGCTGCTTGTTTTAACCGTTTACTAAGACCCAGCTCATACCCGATGCACACTGCCACATGATCGTATTTTTTACTAAGATGAACCAGCATATTAAAATCACTGATGGCTGGATAATCAACCGGGTAAGGCTTTCCGGCCCAGATGATCTGCACCGGGTATTTTGGATTATTGAGCAATGCCTCAAATCTTTCTTCATCACGGGTAAGTAATTCAGCTCTTTTGTAACCGGCAAAACGTCGGGCCCAAACAATAGTGAAAACATCCGGCTTAAAAAGTTTACCGGTTTGGTCCGCCACTACATCGAACGCACGTTTCTTTAAATATCGTTTGCGGTCCACAAATCCATCCTCATTATGTGCATCCATAAAGCGATACAATTGTTTATCTGCCCAGTAATGCCAGTTTTGTGCATTGGTAATGGCTTTGATCTCACAGATTCCCTCATATTTTTTCCAAAGTTTGCGACTAACCTCGCCGTGTAGCTGGCTTACGCCATTGGCCAATTTTGCAAAACGCAATGCCGCCAGTGAATGATTAAACAGATCACCTTCCATACCGGTTATCTTTCTAACCTCATCGAGTTTCATGCCACAGAAATATCCCATTTTTTCACAAAGGTGAATGTCATGTTTTTCGTTGCCGGCTTCCTCAGGTGTATGTGTGGTAAAAACCAGGCGCTCCTTTACATCGGCTGCATTGCCAAATTTTTTGTGCAGGTAAAACGCCGCACTGATGGCATGAGCTTCATTCAGGTGATATAATTCGGGGTTGAAATTTAATTCATCCATTAATTTGGCTCCACCAACGCCCAGCAAAATGAATTGTGCAACTTTAGTAGCCACATTGGCGTCGTACAAACGATGTGTGATTGTTTGAGAAACATAATCATTCTCCGGCAGATCTGTACTGAGTAAAAATAACGGGGCCGATTTGAAAGTCTCGGGGTTCAGGTACCATACTTTAACCCAAACCGGGTGCTCGTGAATATCTATCTGAAATTT
>JANPIJ010000388.1:0-13684 GCA_031424955.1 Ferruginibacter sp.
GAGCATTCTTATTTACCGAGACTGTGTATTGCTATTTACCGAAGTTGTGCAGTGCTATTTGCCAAAAGGTGTGTACTCTTAATTGCCAAATGTTGTGCATTGTTATTTACCGATCACATGACTATGCTGAAGTATAATAACATAACTGTAATGAAGGCAATATCAATATGCTTCAAGCCATATTTAAAGCCCGAAGAGGCCATGATATATTGTAATCTTGGCAGAACCCAGTTAACAAAAAAGTGTGAAGAATACGGAGTCTTTAAAAATCCGAACGGCTACTTCAAGCGGGCCGATCTGGACCTGATGCTATCGGGTGCCCCTTCAAAAATTGATGAGTTGGTGCGAAAGATAAAATTATAGGCCTGGTAATTTGTTTATTGCCTCCCGGGCATTGGGTTTCCGGTACTTCAAATAATCCTTAGTCACTAAAATCGTATTTTTGCAAACAATTTGCAAAAAAATGGTAATTAACGAATTTACAACCCTGGCCTTTTTAGGATTTACTACATTGATCACCAACGGGCCGCAGCAATAAAATTGCCACCACATCAGCTATTCAAGATGCCAGTTCAATTAAAGCTAAATTTGGGGAAAGAACTGGCAATTAGATTATTAAGATTAATTATCCCTAGGATTAGACGCTCTTATTACCTCTGGGAGTGTAGTAGCTAATGTTCGCAAAATCAACGGTGCTGATAGACCAATATGGAAATATACAATCTTGTTAAGCTTCTGGGCATCATCAAAATAAACATATCCCAATATTACACTCAGTGCTATATTGAAAATTATAACCAAATAATATAAAAATGATTTAAAATCAGGACGTCTATCCTTTGGAGCGTTCATGCCATCAATTAGATAAAGAATCTGTACAGCAGCGCCACCGAGCCCGGAAATAAAAACTGGTTCTGGTATTGACATAATTAATCTATTCGATTTTTGAATGTTCCTATTATTTTATCCATTATTGGTGCTTTACTTCTAAAGAGTTTTCTTGAAGTAAATAACGGCTCACCCGCCTTTTTTCTGTACGAAGAACGCACAAACTCACCTGAGTTAGTAATTACATTCACCACTATATTTAGGTCAATCTTTGTTTGCGATGATATTTCATCAAGAGTTTTCCAGTATTCGCCTTCAGAGTCATCGAAAAATGCGATGATTTTATTTTTTGCCGTTTCTATATTACTATTCATAGATAATATATTAAATTAATTAAAAGCGTTTAATTATTCTTTACTTCAAGTTAACCAAATTCTCATAAAGTAGATTTGAACTTTGCTACAGTTGCTTTTTCCCATTCGTAAAAATTTTCCGGATCAACCCAGAATTGTTTCCATGAATTATTCAGAAGTTCGCAAACTTTTCCTTCTGATTCTGGGGTAATAATATCACAACCTATTTGTTTTGTTCCAACAAGGCAAAATTCTGCAGCTAATTTCAATAGTTTGTCAGGAACTGCAACTGGAAATCCAGAAGGTTTTTTATGGTCAACTATAACCTTAAACTCTTCCCATTTTTCTTGTATTTCCCTCTTAACATCTTTAAAACCTATCAAATCCAAACCATACAAAATCGCTTTCATTCTGGCCTCACCTGGGGGATGCGATGATTTTTGAAATGTAGGGATTTTGTAAACCTCCCAAGACATCTTGGTGCACATGTGTATGTTTGACCAGATATATGCTGGCCCTAAGGTAAAAGTGGCAAACAAATCGCAGAAAAGTTCAACAGACCACTTCTCAAGCCATGATTCTTTCCAAACATGAATAGCATCAAATTCTGAAAGGTTTGTTTTATTTAGCTCTCGTCTTTTTATTTCATCATCAAAATATTTTCTTACTTCAACATTGAATAAACCCAAATTATTCTGCATCGCCTCTAACTTTGGGTTTTCCAAATATAGAAGGGGATGCCCTAACTCATGATATATGTCGGGAATATGCAACACAAATTCAGATTCCAAAAGAGGAATGCAGATAAGGTTATAATCAGGGTATATATGATAATATTTCTGAGAGAGGCAAGATGCTACTGGGGTTTGCAGCGGATAATTAATTTCCTGGCAAATTTGGTAAACAAGTTTATTTACAAATTCATCATCTGCTGCCTTCCTGCTCATAGCTGCTATAACCACATTTTCTATGTCAGATAACCTGCCAGAGAGTTGCTTAAATTTTGAAAATTTCTGCCTGATACTTTTAGGGTCATTATAATCATCATCGTTATACAAGTAATCGAGTTCAGAGACAATTCGTTCTATTTCTCTGTTTGCGATTGTTGCTAATGATGGAAAGTATATCCCAAGTTCTCTTGCACCAGGTATTTTCGACATTAAAACCCGTCCTTTTGCTATTGCTTCCCTAATTGCTCCATTTATATAACTCCTCATAATTTTAATCGCCTATTATTTTTGCCAAAACTTCGCTATTTTCAACATCTAAAGCCTCTGTGATAAATTCAATTTTAGGAATAACTGTTTCTGTATTTCTACTTTGAATATCTCCAATAAGTGTAGCAAAGAAAACATCAGGCCGTTTGTTTGAATTTCTCAACTCCCGTTCAATAATACTTGAAAGCATCTGAAACTGAGGTTCAGCATTATTGACATCAGTAAGTTTGGATAAAAATTCAATAAGTTGCTCCTGCCTTGCTTCTGTAATTTCGGGATGTATTTTAGCTTTCACAATAAAATCATTAAGTATATCCAAATACTTACTGGTAATGCGAAAAGTGTTTGTATTTATACCAATATTGCTCATGATAGTATGTTTTATTTTATGAATGAATTGTTTTAAGAACATCAAGCGCTTCTATATCGAATTCGCTGCCAAGTATATTAATCCTTCTGTCAGTTATTTTAATTGTCAATGGATACCTTGAACAATCATCTGGCTTTGTATATGCCAGGCAAGACAGATAATAAATATCTTCCAGAATCTTCTCTATGTCCATATTCCCGTATGGAAATTTTATATACAATGGATTCGAGCTCCCATTGTGATTAAACTCTCTACCGGTTGTACAAAGAAATGCTTCCTTATTGTTTATCTTCACCCAAGAGCCAATCTCGGGATTTAAAACACAGTCACTGTCGTTTTGAGTATTAAGCACATCATATTCTTTCAATACTTCAAATAGCCTTAGTTGGAATATTGAATGCTTCGGAATCTCAACAATGTTAACACATATATCCTCGGGTAGTATGCCCTTGTCTTTTAATAATTGAATAGCCTTAAATATACCATTACGTTCAACTAAAAATAATTTTCCATCACGATGGATAACTATCTTCCTTAGAATGTTTGGTGTATTATTTTTTTGAATCGAAATGTACTTTACAAGCATTTTAATTATCTGACTCTCAGATAAACGTTCTTTATTTTTTGACTTGTCGAACTTCGTCAGAATATTCTTCGAGAACTTGTCAATAAATGTAAATCCTGCAATATGCTTTTTTACATCAATACCGATAGTTAAATCTGCATTTAATGGAGTATTAAGAACATAAGGCCATCTTTCATTATTAAGAAGTACCTGATTGATGGCAACGCCTTTAACATAACCATCATATTTACCTCTTAGGTCTTTCTTAATTACGTAGCCCGTCTGTCCATTATTTTCACTATATAAGAAACACTCTTCTAAAGTATCGCTATGCATTATACTTGCAGTGATATTGTAAAACTCAAGACACTCAGATACTACCAATGCTGCTAAGTCATCATGCTGGCGTTGTTCTTTCTCTACTCCGGAGGGAAGCATAATAAGTGCATACCCACCACTATTTTTTCTGATGTTTTCTTCCATTCTCTGCAGAATTTCAAATCCTATTGCTAAAGCAGTTCGTTTATTTCTATTATCATAAGTAATAACAACAGGATTCCAGCCATCATCTGTAGGATGAGTTTTGTTTACCTGCGACTGCAGATGGCCGAGGAAATGTTTTTCATTCCCAAACATGTTATATATAGTTTGAGGAACTAAGTAATATTGCGTTTCAAAAACAGCATTTGTATAAAATCCTGCGGTTTCATCAAATAACAATGCTTTACGCCTTTTGCCAAGTTCTGCTAAAAATGTATGAAGAGAGTTTTCTGATTTACGAACTGATAAGGATACATGATTTCCAAACAATAAATCAGGTGCCTGAAATTTCTTCTTCTCAACAGAGAGCGGTTGCGTACCTATCTGCAACTTAATTTTGCCATACATCAGCCTTTTGAAAAAATTATTATGAATTATCCGAATCAATCTTCTTCTCGGAAAAGGTTTGATAATTGATTTATGATGCACTTTTTGAACTACCGGGTCTTCTGTATCATATACTTTATAACAAAGTGCTGCTACCGCAGCTCTCTCTTGTCCATCATTTGTTCTGTACAACAACACAGAAGCATCATCTGGTAAATTAGCTACCTCTGGTGGCATGGAAGGGCCAAATTTTTCCTGAATATCCTGAAAGAGCGTTATCACTTTACCATCTGTTTGCCGGGTAAATTTATAATTAGAAACTGTTAAGTCGCTAAGTTCTACCGGCCTTATTTCATATCTGGTAGCACCATACTGATAAACAAAATGAGATTTACTTACTCGGTGTGATTTAAACTCATTTCTTGACAAACGGGCATTTAGCGAATGAAGTGAAATATATTTCTTTGTGATGTCAAGTTCAAACCCAAATCCTTTTCCTGGTAATTCAATTACTCTTGAATAAAAGCCCGTATATATGCCTACAGGATTTCTTTGTTCGAAAGCAACTACATTAAAAAAGCCATCGCCTGACCCTGGCTGCCACAATCCATCATTTTTTGTAAGTTCTGATTGACTATCAAATTGCAGAAATCTTTGAATTACTTTTTTGGTCTGTTCATCGTAATTAATAAAATCAAGTTTTATAGGGTTGCCGGTCTTCTTAAAATAAACAACATCGCCGTGTTTAACTAAGTACTCTACAGGCACTTTATTTGTGATATCCTCATCAGCCCTAATTACCAGAAATGGCTTTTTTTCATGTGTCACAACTGTTACAGGATGCCGAAGTTTATACGCCAAACTTTTTATTATGTATTGAATATTGATATCAAAATCATCATCCGCATCATCATTAGCTTTTGACTCTTTTAATCCGATTATTTCATATAAAAAATAATCAGCCGACAATTGACTGCAATTCTCAATTTTGAAAATATTCGTCTCGTACCAAGTATTCATTTGTTGTTTCATAATCATCTGTTTTACATATTTTTTGAAATGGGCATTTTTGACAAAGCTCAATGTATTCAGTCGTGGAAAAATTTTCTGCTTTTAGCTGATTGTATTTTTTATTTGCACCAGTCATGTGCATTTTAATTATAGCAGAAGACATATTCTGTCCAAAGTCTTCAAGTTTATCATCTGTTATATCATAATCTCTTTTTATCCGGTCTTTATGCAGCAATTGATATTCGGTCAATTTATAATCAGAAATTTTCCATTTCCCAAGATTTGCTGGAAAATCTGCATGTGGCTTTATCCTGTTTACTTTGAAAAGTGCAACTGCGTAAGCTATTAATTGCTCATCGAATGAAGCTGTGCCATAAGTATGCACTTTCCAGTCAAAAATATGGGGAGGGCTATTATCAAAAAACACAATAAAATCTGGAATTGCTTTTACACTAAAGCGGTCGAAGCTATAGATTAATGGCCGTTGACTAATTACATACTTGGCAGATTTTAAATAATCCAAAAAGTCATTATCATCAAGGATATTGCTAAGCGCATTAATAATATCATCTTTAGCCTGGCTGATTTCATCGTCAGCAACGCCTTCACCCAATTCACATTCAATAAAAGCATTGAAAGCAGGGTTATTTGTAAGGGCAGCATCTGGCTCACGATACTTCTGCAAAACTGCGTACTCCAACTGTGTATCAAACATTGTCATTGCCTGTTCAATAAAATAGTCCTTTTTTACAGGGTACTTATTATTTATTGCCAGTACGAGATATTTACTTAACACCGTATCAACGATTGTACCCCTCCACGCACTAATTGTTTGGAGTTTTGAAAGTAGGGTAACTTCTTTTCGAAATGAATCGTTCTTTACACGACTATCCGCCACAATATTCTTGTAAAACCAAAGCCTTTCACATTGCCTAAATTGCTTGTATCCGCTAACTGAAATCATTTTTTTCGGTTTCTGATAAACTTTAAATAATTGAGCAACTCTATCTCTTCATCATCTGAAATATGACCTATTCTATAAGCAATGGATGCTTTACCTGATTCATTTTTTACACTTTTTTGACGCTCAGGGGCAGGATACCCAACTTTCTCCATAAGCAGATCATAACTTACACCATATATTTCAGAAAGCTTGTGAAGGATTAATGGGGAGGGCTGTTTTACTTTTCCCGACTCAAGCTGGCTTAAATATGCATTCGAAACATCAGCTAATTTCTCCACTTCTCTTAAGGTCATATTTTTTGCTTCTCTCAATGCCCTGATATATTCACCATAATTTTGCATAAGCTAAATTTATTTATCTTGCTAAATATCGCAAGCAAATATACAAATCACTGCTTGATATTGCAAGCAAATGTTTGAAATATTTTTTTCAGCTTATTAAAAAACTAATTAACTTATTAGTAATCAAATGGCTGAAATTATTTGCCTTCCAACATTTGATGATAGATTTTAGCTGCGTTTATCTGGCCATATGTTACTTTTTCTCCCAATTGTTCTTTAATGGCAGATAGAGAATTTTGTTTTTCGATTAAGATTAGAAGGTCTTTGCACAATTCTTCAGGTATAAGTTCATGCACATCTATTTCTCCAGTGGGAATTAATCCGGCTAATTGATTTTCAACTGCAGAGATATTTAACTTTTTTTCTTTGGCTATTTCTGATATGGACTTGCCATATCTAAACATTTGCAGAATAGTTGATTTGCTGTTATCAACGGGATACTTATCAGCTACTTTAATTTTAGAAGTTTTATGAACTTGGATTACACCTTTTTGAATAACCAAATAATCCTCATTAGCTTCCTCAACTTGAGCAATAAAGTCATTGATAAATTTTTCGGCCGCCAGTAATCTGGATCGCTTTTTTTCAAGCATTTTTTTAAATTCAGTATTAAAGCGAGATTGGAATTTTAAGCTAACGCAGTTTTTTGTTTTCGAATGTTCAGCTTTTACAATTGGTATAATACTATTGTCAATCTCCGCCAAGTAATATGAAACTGCAGAAGAGACTCGTTTTTGAAGCAGTTGATACTTATCATTTTGATCCAAGTCACAGAGGTTACTCATTTCCTGTTGAAATTTAAGAGATGTAGTAACGCACTTTTTAACCCTTTCTAATGCATCTGACAGGGCAGCATAATTATTTAATAAATCCTGATTTTGGGAAACCATATTTGATATCTCCAACCAACTAAAATAATCATAAAGAGTTTTATTTACAAACAGCGATTGTTCAGATACAAAAAGTTTATTCACTATATCTTTAGATAAAGGCACTAGAAAGTCCCCGGAAATAACAACCGAATTATTAATAACTTGACGAGTGATAAGAGAACTTAAGATCACTCCATTTAATGATTTTACTCTGCTAAGTGCGACATAAACCTGGCCAGGGGCAAAAACACTTTCTAAATCAATAACTGCATTTTCAAAGGTTAGACCCTGGCTTTTGTGAATAGTGATTGCCCATGCCAACCTGATTGGAAACTGCCTGAATGTGCCAATAACTACAGGACTAATGGCATTAGTTGATTCATTATACTGATAATTTACTTTTGACCAAACCTCTTTTTCAATTTCCATCAAAGCTCCGTCCTCAAGAAGAACAGATAATTTTTCTGTCCCTATTTTATTTATTATTCCGGTTTTACCATTGTAATACTTTTTATCCTTTCCTTTATCATTACGCAGCAGCATTACCTTCGCTCCAGTTTTCAGTTTTAGACAGTTTTCAGCCGGGAACGAGGCCTCATCAAAATCGCCATCAACCTCTGCCCACAAACAATGTTCTTCGGAGTCAAGTTTTATAAGTTCCTTTTCGTTTATGGAATCTACTTTGGCATTATGGGTTGTAATAATAACGGATCTATTTTCGTTTACGTAATCAGGCTTGTAACGGTTATTAATTAACTCAATTTCTGATTGAGAACAATTACCCGTTCGTATATTATTTAATAGTTCAATAAAAGTATCATCTGTTTGGCGATACACCTGTTTAAGTTCCAATAATAAAGGAGGTGATTTCTTAAATACAATGGCGTTCCAAAAATTAATACCCCTATAGTATTGTTTCATCTGCTGCCATTCATCTTCCGCTACAATCGGAGGAAGTTGATATGGGTCTCCTACATATAAAACCTGAACTCCTCCAAATGGTGCATCTTCTTTTCTTCTCGTCATTCTTAATATATAATCAATGGCATCCAATGTATCACATCTTAACATTGATACCTCATCAATAATTAAAAGTTCAAGTTCTTGAAATAGCTTCCGCTTAGTACCGTCGATTGAAGTGCCGATTTGGCTTTTACCTGGAATATAAGGACCTAAAAGCAGGTTGAAAAAAGAATGGATCGTAATTCCATTAGCATTAATGGCTGCAATCCCCGTAGGTGCAACAATAGCTGTTTTTTTAAATGTACTATATTTTAGAGTATTTAAGAATGTTGTTTTGCCAGTACCAGCCTTACCGGTCAAAAAAATAGACTTATCGGTTTGGTGAATAAATTTTAAAGCAAGTATAAAGATATTATTAGAGTTAAAAGAGGTCATTGAGTTATAGGCATTAAAAACAGAATTTTGTAAATTTAAACTACATTATCCTAATTGCGAACGGATATAATTAATTAAAACAATCATAATTTTCATTTGTTCTCATTCCAACAACTATTAAAAGAGTTGCTGATGGTTTTAAATCAGATACTGTAAAGGTTACAAAATGGATAAAAGAAATCTATGAAGATATTTGTGAACTTAACTATGAAAGACCCGAACTCTTTCAAAAAGATGGCATCAAAGTAACTTTGACTATCCATCATTATGACAACTATTTAATTTTCAAAATAGCCCTGCCTGCTTTGCCAAGGGAATATGAAAAAGTAAGTTTTTATTTTGCCAAGGCTAAAGTAGGTACAGATCATTATTGGGTAAAAGAAGTAAAATATGTAATTGAAGAGAATAGTATAACTGTTATTATTGAGTTGATTGGCAGTTTTTTAAATAGGTATCGAGAGTTTGTGTTGGATAAAGCAATGTATCAGGGAAAAATTGGATACGGAGATTTTTATCATAAGCATGCATTTGAACTAGATGATTTGCTCAAAAAAATCTATCCTTATTAGTTATTTCTGTATTGGTCCTGCAGGACGGCAAAAGGTAATAGCGCCTGCGGCCAAAGAAGCTTAGCCGGTGTGGCACACTTGTCCACACCGGAGCCGGGCTGCTCGCCGTCAAGGCAATGGAAGAGGCACGACGTAATTGCCGGCGAGTGCCACCGGCTGGGGCGGACAGTAAAGTACCGCGATATCGGGACGATGGATGCAAAGTGAAGGGGTATCGTGTAGCATAAGGCGTCAGCCTTATAAGCGCAGGTATGTGCCAACGATGCCCCGCAACGCAGCCGGTGGCCGCAAGGCGAGCACAACAACAGAAGGCAGCGAGTGGACTGGATGCTACTGAAGTGAATGGAGGACGTAGTGGAGCATAATGGAACCCGGTGAGTACTGTAGCGCAGGCTTTGCGAAGGGGCGCAATGGAGTGGAACGAAGAACGAAATGAACGAAATGGCATACAGGACACTGAAGCTGCCCGAACGCAGGAAGGAGGAGGAAAAGTGTGACAAACTGCGAAGCGTAGTGAAGCACCCGCAGGGCATTGCAGCTGCAACAACGCCTTACAAGTTTTTAAACGGAAGTGTTGTTGCGGCTGCATTGGTTTGGCGCATCTTTTTTTATCGACGACTGTCGGAGTGAGACCTTATTACCTTGCAACATCCTACGGAGCGATGAAGCGGAGCCTGGCAGCTTCCCGTGTAGGATTTGTGGGTGGCTTCGGGATGCTGCCCTTGTGGCCTACGGAGCAGGATGACGATTGTCGGAAGGCTATCTTCGGAATGAGCGAGGAGGTGGAGTTTACGAAACGAACGCAGCGAATGAGGAAGGTGGCCTGTAGGCATTTAGGATAATTTGAAAAGGAAAGGAAAACTATTCCTTTATTTAATATTTTCGATTAGTTCCGGTATGTTCCGTTTTGTCATTCAGAAAAATGTGTATTGCAGGAAGTGGATTGACTATATGGCTATGTATGAGAATTCCTTTTTGGGAAGGACAAACAGAGTAAACATCTTCTTAAAACTGGTTTGGTGAGTTGTAATATAAATGAAAGATTTGTCCAAATTTAGAGGACTTACCTTAATCAATTTATACTGATTATTATTTTGGTTTTAAGAGAATCAGCTTTTTTATGTTTTACCCGTGGAGTATCAACAGTAATCCTCGATTTTAGCTGGCTCGATTTGACAATTATTTAATTCCCCTTAATTGTATTATTGGATTTGTCAATTAATATTCTTTTATTGTGGGAAAGACCAAATCGCAATAACCGACAATTAAAAATGTAAATATTAAATATTTTAAAGTCAAAAAAATGCAATGTAGTATACTTGGATAAGTTGTTGATGTACGTCATGGTTGACGTCGGTACAATAAACTAAACATGTTTTTTTTGATTTATATGTATGAACACGTTTAAACTCAAGGCTTATGCTAACCTCATATGGAATTCTAAAAATCGCAGCAATTATTTCAACTGCAATTTTTGCATCAATCCCTCTATGGGTAGGAACAAAAGATGGAGAAGGAAAATTAAATACTTATGGTCAGTTTGCAAGATGGGGACCAATAGCATGCATGCTATTTGCTATAGTTGGTTTTATTGCCGATTCCAATTCCAGTTCGCTAAAATCTGATGCGGATAATAAATTAAAAAACAATATCTCCTTCCCATTAACCGGACTAACTCTCGAAGTTGAATATCAAATCGAACCCACGAAGAATTTAATAAATAATTTCCATCAAGCCTATAAAGAAAAATACCAATATTTCATTGATAATTTTGATAAAAAAAGTCTCACTAAATTTTCCGAATTAAAAGAGTTTACAGGTTTAGATATTAGAACAGATTCAGAAAACAAGATCGCTGTATTTATAATCCCTGAAAATGTAAACCCGTTCAGCTATAGCAATGAAAAAGAGAGCTCAGGCAGCAATTCAAACTCAAAAGAAAACAAACTAAAAAGACTCGCTAAGATGGCTGATATAATACAAAATGCGTTATTTAACTCCTCTGTTGACTTGATATTTGTAAACAATCTAGACTATAAATATTATAATGAATATAAAAATGAAACTCTGTTGAAATTATCGGGAAAGAAAAAGGGGAATAGAAAGTTTTTTTACTATCCTAAAAAAAATATTTATGGGCTAATAGTTTCATATGATCTAAGTATTATTGATAATTCAAAAGGTGAACTTACTAACATGGTTGAATTAACAAAAAAACCTTTGGTAATATCTTCTTCAAGTTTAATAGGCTCAATTCATATACAAAATTCAACTGGATTTATTCTCAATTATTCAGGCATCAATGCCGGTAAAACAATATTTAGTAAAGCGGAGGGATTATTAGAGGAATATAAAGCTCTTGGTGAGGAATTTCCGTCGGCTTTTGGATGTGAACTCTCAATTAAAAATGACAAGGCTCTTTTTTAGCTGAGTTTTACGATCCATCCTGACCACCCATTCTGGTGATGTTGACCACCTCCTTTTTTACGCTGTGCTTGAAGCATCCGGGAATATTGGGCACTTCCTTTATAAAGTGTTGTTAATAAGCCTCATAGATGTTTAATGGCTTTCCTGCTTTTGAGCATTTTCACCGAGACCAGTTTACAAATTCTAATCCTTCGCAAATGCAGGCCATTACCTGTGCTACTAAAACTACATTGTGAGTAACAAAAAATATTATCTAAAAAACAAAATCGCCCGAGTAATTTATTTTAATCTTGTTATGATTGTAGATTCAAGACTTGGGCACTTGGAGGGACGAAAAGAAGTGGATATGATAACAATCACCACCACGTTGAGTGAGCGGGGAGTAAATAAAGTATTTGTGAATTGCTGAAAAGAATGTCACACCTAACGAACGATTGTAAGCAAACTATGCCGAGTTCCAATGACCCACACTGACATTTTGCAGTTCATTGTTAGCTACTGTGTAACTTATTTTTGGAGTCCTGGAAACTAAAAGTGCCAGTATAAAATAGCTCGTAATTTTTGGTATGTGGCTTATATCAAAAAGTAGCATGATTTTAAAGTAAACTCTATCTGACACAAGCCTACAATTATTCTAAATTTAAATACCCTGCGTAACACTTAAATCAACAAGAGAGTTAAAAAAAGAATCTTATCGTTTCGTCGAGCAGTATAAAAGATTAATATTTTTGCAAGTCGCTCATTTTTAAATAGCCACCGAGAGTAAGTCCATATCCATCTTGTTGAGTGTAAACATCAACTATTCCACCTAAACCATAATAGCAATCATTCCTGGAATAATTTCCTCCGCATTGTCTGTAACAATATGATTTTGATACATTGACTTTGTACTTTTGAATGGCTGAATTTTTAAGATTTGAAATTTCCAAAGATAATCTTCTATTTTGGTTACTTGAATTCTTTAAATCATTTCTCAAAGAAATGTTTTCCGAATTGAGATTGGAAATTTTGTTGTTGAAATTTTGAACGTCTGCAATTTTCTCGTCAATAATTGCATTTTTTTGATTTATGGTTTCTTCTAAATTGTAAACCTCGTTCTTCAATTGAGACTGTGTAATTTGCAATTGAGCAATATTGGAAAGTTGATTTGAAATTGTATCGTTTTTTCTGGATTGTTCAATTTGCAATTTACCAATGTTGAAACTTTGCTTTGAAATTATATCGTTTTTTTCGGTCAATTCAATTTCCAGGGATTTTAATTGACTTTCTTTACTTTGCAAATTTGTGTTGAAAATCACCAAACCCAAAATGCAGCCTATTACGGTGATACACAAAAGCATTACGGCCTTATACTGTTTCTTTTCCCCGAGCAACTTCTTGTACTTTATACTTAAATCCTCCTTTTCGGTGTACAAGTTAGAAAGCATTTTGTGAATACGGTCTAATTCAGAATTGGGTTTTTCATTGTTAGAAACAAATACCCGATCGAATTGCTGTATCGCTGTGAGAATTTCACTATTGGCATCATTTATTGAAAGTGCTTTTGCACCTACTATAATATTACCTGTATTGTAAGTAATGGTATAGTTACTTGCTGTGAACGTTCCACTAGTTGCTGCGCTTGGAGTTACTGAACCAACATTTGTTGCTACTGGATCTGTTGCTGCTGCACCTGTTCCGTATGCTATTGTTACCGAACCAATAGTTTCGCTGTTTTCTAATCCTGAACTTGAAAAAGCTGATGAACCTGCTCCACCTGTTATAGTTGCGCCATATGTTTTGTTTACATTATTGGCGGTTATAGATAAAGCTTTAGCACTTACCGTAACATCACCAGAAGTTCTGCTTGAACTTTCACAACCTGTGGCATCAATTTTAGCCGATGCATAATAAGTTGTAGGT
>JANPIJ010000389.1:0-17644 GCA_031424955.1 Ferruginibacter sp.
AGGCCCTTGAGATAGTGAATCGCATGTTGAACCTTGCAATGCGTTCCTGCCTTAAAAACAGATACTAAAGAATTCGCATATTTTTTAAGCCGGGGTGCTTCGGCTGGTAACGATGGGATTCGCTCATGGTCTATATTTATACGTGATATTTACATGACCACAATTTCAGAATTTTACACTAACCTAACAAAAGGTTTTTTTGACTTGTCAAAGTAGAAATAATGAGTGATGAATAATGAGAGATGAATAATGAGTGATGAATGATGAGTAAAAAGTCAGCGGTACGAATAATTATAAATAAATATCAGGGTATTTAGAACGGATCGATAATATTCAAAATCTTTTCGCACGGAGGGTCACCCACTCATTATTCATCACTCATTACTCATATAATTCACTCATTATTCATTTTTAATTCAGGCTCCTCGTTTGGAACGTCTCTTTCAAAACTTCCTTAATATCTTTAAACAATTTCTGTATTTCATCTTCCTTCAACCCATCATAAATGCCCCTTACCCTGCTTTGCTTGTCAACCAGTGCAAAAAACTGGGTATGAATAAACTGATCCGAAATGTTGGTCACGGTATCTTCGGGTTTATTATTATCAATCATATAGCTCTGCCTGGCCATTTTGTACAAGGCCAGCTTGTCGCCGGTTACAAAATTCCAACTGGTATTAGAGATGGCCGGGTTAGTTGCCATTGAGGAATCGTACTCAATTTTGTAGGATCCGTCTTCATTTTTTGCCAGCTTTCCTTCCAGCATCTTATGTTCATATTTCTTCAACAGCGGTACCGAATCGGTTTCCGGCATACAGGTATGTGATATGATCATAAAATCCGGGTCAGTTTTAAATGCATCATATACCCTGCGCATATTGGCATTCATCTTTGGGCATATTCCCTTGCAGGTGGTAAAAAAATATTCTGTGACATATACTTTACCATCTACATCCCTTTCAGTCAGGGTTTTTCCATTTTGATTGGTGAATGAAAAAGGCTGAATATTGTTGTTGATTACAGGCAGGCCCGACTGTGAAAAATCATCCTGGCTGAAATAGTATAAAAAATAGCCGCCAAACAGCAGCACAAAGAAACCCACATATAAATACCACTTCTTAATCATATTGAAGAATTTTCGCAAAGTTACAGTCAAACAACTTGTTAATTAAAGCTTGTTTACAGCCATCCATCAATTTAATATTTGCAACGTTATTGCAAAAGTTATATATTTGCCATTCTAAAAATGGAAACAAAGATCAATTGGGACATAATGGGTGTAGCTACTTCTGTAGCCTGTGCAATTCACTGTGCATTTTTGCCGGTATTGGTTTCCAGCCTGCCTGTTTTTGGCATTAATATTATTCACAATTCAGCTTTTGAATGGGGCATGATTGGACTGGCCTTTTTTGTTGGCTCCTATTCTTTGTTTCATGGATATGTAAAGCATCACCATTCCCTGGTACCAGTGTATGTTTTTTCCGCAGGGTTTATATTTCTTGTACTAAAACAGTTTTTTCATCCCATTGAAAACTGGTTTTTAATTTTTGCTGTTCCATTAATCATCGGCGCACATTATTACAATTTCCGGTTGTGCCAGCGTAGTAAATGCACTTCTACACACCATAAGCATTAAACCGCCACCCCCTCCGCCCCCTGAAGGGGGAACCAAGGCAAGAACTCAATACTTCTTTAAGTTTTTACTATCTTGAATTTTAAAATATCGTCATGGTAAAATTATTTCTCATTGCAACATTATTTTTTTCATTTGTTACCGGATCCTTTGCTCAAAGTAAAGATGAATTGGCTGTAAGGAATTTATTGGCGGAGCAAACCCGGGAATGGAACAACGGTAATATACCCGCATTTATGAATACATACTGGAAAAGTGATTCCCTGATGTTTATAGGTAAAAACGGCGTAACCTATGGCTGGCAAAATACATTGGATAATTATAAAAAAGGGTATCCGGATAAAGCAGCAATGGGCACGCTTAATTTTGAATTGCTGGAAGTAAAAAGATTGTCCGTTATGTACTTTTTTGTAGTGGGGAAATGGCATTTAACGCGGAGCATCGGGGATGTAGGGGGTTCATTTACCCTGCTGTTTCGTAAAATAAAAAATCAATGGTTCATAGTGGCTGATCATAGCAGTTAACGCATCAGACCTCCTCAATAATTTATTTCATCCCAACCCTTCCATTTCTTTTTTAAGTATAAAAATAACAGGGTGCCGGATACTATAAAAAACAGGTAATAGATATAGTTCCCCATTGTAGGCCCGCCTTCAAAAAATGCAAATCCGTAATAAATGCCAACTGTCATATTAATTAACAACCAAAGCAGGCCCATTGAAATGGACTGCATTATTTTAACCAAAAATTCTCTTACTTCCGGCTCCATATACTTATGACAAAAAATTGATTATTATGTTCGCTGAATATACCTGAACCTGTTTATTCAATCACCTTTAATCAGCAGGTTATTAAAATCTGCACTATCCCCGTTGAATACATTAAAATCAACAAATGCATTGATCCCGTTTACACGCCCCGTTTCATTGTGCTGCCAAAAAATCCAGTTGCGTTTAATCCTTGGTTTATCCTTTACGAGGTAATGGGCCACCCATAATGGGTAGTCATCAAATTTTCCTGCCAGGTAATTCTCATAAAAATCTGCATTGGTGTAAATAATCGGCTTCACTTTATAATGTTTTTCTACCACCTTTATCCAGTCACTTACCCGTTGCTGTAAATTGGCAACGCTTGTACCCCTGATTTTTTCTACATCCAACACTGGTGGCAGGTCGCCTTTCTCCAGGTTAACCGTTTCTATAAAATTTTCAGCCTGGGCTTTGCCACTTTTGCTTGCATTAAAAAAATGATAGGCCCCCCTTGTTATTCCCGCTTCTTTTGCTTCAAACCAGTTTTTTCTAAAACGGCCATCAACACTTTGTATTCCTTCGGTGGCTTTCATAAATCCAAACCCGATCTTAACATTTTTTATCTGCATGGCTTTCACATCTTTCCAGTCAATAACCGCCTGGTGACGGCTTACATCAATGCCATGAATGGTATAATTTACCGGGATGTCAATTCCAAATGCCGGGTAGCGTACAAATTTAGGTTGGTTGATAATGCTGATAATATACCAGGTTCCGGCAGCCAGTACTGCCAACAGCAATAAAATAAAAATAAATGTTCCCGAAAATCTTTTGTTTTTCTTTTTTGCCACGTGTTGGGTAAATGCATGTAAAAGTGCATAAAACCGTTTATATAAAAAGATAAATTTTGCTCGTTGCCATTCATTTCCGGTTGAAACGTTAAAAAGGGAGCCTGGTATTTGGCAGGGCAATATTATAAAAAAATGCTCGTTTGCTTTTTGAACCCTATTGTATAACGAATAATCCGTATAAATATGGCATTGAAAAAAAGCCTTCTACCGGCGTCATTAAAATCCAATACCAGTTTAGCCATTATCTTCTTCTTATTTGGTATCCAAAATGCAAGCGCTCAAAATCAACCAGATTCAACAAAAATGCCATTACTGGCTTCATTGGAAAAAAATACCGGGGTAAGATACATTACACTCCAACCGAATGTGGTTTTTCCCGAAATATTAAGGGGCAATGAGGAAGAAATGATGCCCTATATTGAGAAATTCAGCATCAATAGAAGGGATTACCTGGTAAGAATGTACACAAAGGGGAAAACTTATTTACCAAAGGCAGCATCTATATTAAGGAAGTACAGCTTGCCCGAAGAGTTAAAAATATTGCTTCCACTGGAATCGGCCTATAACGGAAATGCTGTTTCCAAAGCGGGTGCGGTGGGGTACTGGCAATTTATGGATGAGGTGGCAAAGGAGTATGGATTGAAATATGTGGCCCAAATGAGTGCTGCTGAAAAGAAAAGATTGTTGAAGTTAAAGGAAAGAAAAGGCCGGAAGCAACAAAAACCGGCGATAAAAATAAAGGATGATCGTAAAAATTTTAATGTTGCTACCACTGCGGCTGCCCGTTACCTGCGTGACAGGCGAAGGAATCTCGATGACAATTGGTTGCTGATAGTAGCCAGCTATAACTGCGGCGTAGGGAATGTCTGGAATGCGATGGAAAGAAGCGGAATACCTAATCCGACTTTCTGGGACATAAAGAACCTGCTGCCTGCCGAAACAAGGGCTTATGTAATGAATTTTATTACGTTGAATGTGATCTTTAGTAATTACGACTTATTTATCAACAACAAACTGAGTTTTGCAAGTGAGAAAGTAATGGTAGCAGATGAAATGGAGAGTAATATGGCAGCTTCCTCCATTGACTAACCAGGTCGTTAAATTAAAACACTTTGATTTGTTTGACGCTGCAAAAGATTAAATACCAGTATTTTTGCACTCATGCCTGAATTCAATTGGAGCGATAGTATTAATCTTGCAAGTAAACTTACTTTCAAGCGGTTTTGGAATGGTGTAAAAGTGCTGGGTAGTTTTTATGCCAGCCGGTTATTGAACAGGCCGGTGCAATGGGGATACCCGGTTTCTATTTCGTTTGAACCTACTACCAGTTGTAATCTGCGCTGCCCCGAGTGCCCAAGCGGGTTGAGGGCGTTTACCCGGCCCACCGGTATGCTGGAAAAGGATTTTTTTACCCGTACCATCGATGAAATTCATAAAGAATTACTCTATCTCATTTTTTATTTCCAGGGCGAACCCTATTTAAATCCTGCTTTTTTAGATATGGTGAAATATGCCAGTGATAAAGGTATTTACACCGCCACCTCCACTAATGCCCATTACCTCAATGATGCTGTAGCAAAAAGAACGGTTGAAAGCGGGCTCGACCGGCTCATTATTTCTATTGATGGTACTACACAGGATGTGTACAAACAATACCGGGTGGGAGGCAATATTGATAAGGTAATAGCAGGCGCTAAAAATATCGTGAAATGGAAAAAGGAACTCAATAGTAAAACACCCTTTGTTTTTTTCCAATTCCTGGTAGTAAAACCCAACGAACACCAGATAGAAGATATTAAAAGGTTGGCAAAGGAAGTAGGTGTGGATGAAGTGCGTTTTAAAACCGCCCAGGTATATGATTACCAGACAGACCCCAATAACCTGATTCCTTCTATCGATAAATACAGCCGGTACAAAAAGAATGCGGATGGCAGTTATACTGCCAAAAATAAATTGGCCAACCGTTGCTGGAAAATGCAGCATGCCAATGTAATTACCTGGGATGGTTTGGTAGTACCTTGTTGTTTTGATAAAGACGCCATGCACCAGTTGGGCAATTTAAAAAATCAATCATTTAAGGAAGTGTGGAACAATGATAATTACAGGCAATTCCGGAGCGAACTGATGAAGAGCCGTAAAAACATTGATATATGTGCCAATTGCAGCGAAGGTGTTTCTGTATGGCAGGGATAATACAGTTGATGGTTAATGGTTGATAGTCAAAATTAGTTTTCCAAAACCATCAACCATCAACTTTCAACCATCATTTTTTTAACTTTACACAATGCCCAATCAGTTTAACAATCAACTCAGACAGGTTTTATTACTCGGATTAATAATTTTGCTGGGTATTATGCTGGTTAGTGAATTATATATTTTTTTACCGGGTCTTTTAGGTGGGGTTACATTATATATTCTTTCACGTAAATTGTATTATCATCTTACCCTTATAAAAAAATGGCCCAAGGGTTTAACTGCACTTTTGTTTATCATTGTCAGCCTTATCGCCATTGCAATACCGGTTTATTTTTCTATACTATTGATATCTCCTAAAATAAATTCACTGGTCAATAACCAGCAGGAAGTTGTAAAAGGACTGGAGATTTTTTCGAAAAAAATTGAAGCCTTCACGGGCCGGCAATTATTTACGGCTTCAAATGCGGAGTCGATTGCAAAAAAAGTAACGGCTTATATTCCCTCTTTTTTAAATAGCACCGCCAATATTCTCACTAACCTGATCATGATGTTTTTCCTGTTGTATTATATGCTGTATAGCGGCAGGGCAATTGAAAAATACCTGGACCATATCATCCCTTTGAAACCCGAAAACGTAGATAAACTGGCCAGTGAAACGGATATGATGATCAGGGCCAATGCCCTGGGGATACCGATTATTTGTGTTGTACAGGGAATATTTGCTGCTATCGGGTATTTAATTTTTGGTGTAAAAGATTGGGGGATGTGGGGATTTGTTACCGGTGTGTTTGCGTTCTTTCCCCTGGTGGGCACCATGATTGTATGGATACCCCTGGTTATCTACCTCTACTCCATCAATCAAAATTTAACTGCTACGGGCCTTACCATTTATAGCATCGTGGTTACCGGTAATGTAGACTATATCACCAGGCTGGGCTTATTAAAAAAAATTGGCAATGTACATCCAATGGTAACTGTACTGGGGGTAATTGTGGGATTAAAATTATTTGGGTTTATGGGGCTTATATTCGGCCCTTTACTCATCAGCTATTTTATTATACTACTCAAAATTTACATGAACGAGTTTGCTGCAAAGAATAACTCATTGCTTAAAAACGATTGAGTGATAAATAATATGATGCAATGCCGTTATCTACTATGCTGTAATAAAATGAGCATTTATAAAAGCCAACATTCACCGGAAAGATTTTAATATGAGTATTGATAAAGACATTAAACAACGCAGCTTTAAGAGTGATCATCAAAGAGCCATCGTTAATTTAATATTCACCTACAACTGGACCACAGAGCAACTAAAGCAGATATTCGACAAAGAAGACCTTACGATGCAGCAGTTTAATATTCTGCGAATTTTAAGAGGTAGTGAAAAGCCCATCTCTACTTTACAGATAAGGGAAAGAATGCTTGATAAGATGAGTGATACCAGCCGTATTGTAGACCGGTTGATCATTAAGGGCCTCGCCAAAAAAGTGGTCAATAAATTAGACAAGAGACTGGTTGATGTATCCATTACAGATAAAGGAAGAAAGACATTGCAGAAGATAGATTTGCATGAAGATGATATTCACAATATTGTATCCTCCCTGTCTGATAAAGAAGCTAAAACCCTGAATAAATTGCTGGATAAAATCCGTAAAAGCCACAACTAAATCAACGAATGAAGGTATATTTTACTACCCGTAGATGGGTAACAAGCCGTAGCTTAATTGTTTTACTCCATATTTTTCTTTCTGCAAAAGCCTATGCGCAGGCTACTCCTGAATTCAGGGGAGTATGGGTAGCTACGGTAGATAATATCGACTGGCCATCCCAGGGAAATTTTAATACTGATTCTCAAAAAACAGAATTTATAAAGTTGCTGGATATGCACCAGCAGAATGGACTGAATGCATTGGTGGTGCAGGTGCGGCCATGCACAGATGCATTTTACCCTTCACAATATGAGCCATGGAGCCAATGGTTAACCGGTGTGCAGGGACAGCCACCCTCACCTTATTACGATCCGCTTGCTTTTATGATTGCGGAAACACATAAACGCGGAATGGTATTTCATGCCTGGATGAATCCTTACCGGGCCGAATTTAATATTGGCAACTCCTCTATTTCAGCCACCCATATTACCCGGCTTCACCCCGAGTGGTTTTTAACGTATGGCGATAAGCGGTACTTTGACCCCGGCAATAAGGAAGCGCAGCAATATGTAACTATGGTAGTAACCGACGTGGTAAGCCGGTATGATGTAGATGCTATTCATTTTGATGATTATTTTTATCCATACCGAATTGCAGGAAAAGAATTTCCGGATGAAGCCAGCTTCCGGCAATACGGAAACGGAATGAAAAAGGATGATTGGAGAAGGAGCAACACGGATTCGATTATCGCCAAACTGAGCAGGGCAATTAAAGCCGAAAAGAGTAAATGCCAGTTTGGTATCAGTCCGTTTGGCGTTTGGCGCAACCAGGATAAGGACCCCGTAGATGGCAGTAATACCAACGGGGCTTCCACCAACTACGACGACCTGTATGCCGATATTTTATTATGGTTGAAAAAAGACTGGATTGATTATGTGGCACCTCAACTATACTGGGAGTTTGGCCACCGGATTGCTCCCTATGAAGTATTGCTAAAATGGTGGAGCGATCATACCTACGGCAAGCATTGCTATATCGGAATGGGTATTTACCGGGCCAACAGCAATGCCGCATGGAAGGACGTAAATCAATTGCCCCGCCAGGTAGAAGCCATGCGCAACACACCCAACATGAAGGGTATGATATTTTTCAGCAGTAAAACCTTTGAAAAAAATCCCAACGGATGGAATGATACTTTACGACTCAATTATTTTAAGGAGCCGGCAAAAGTGCCGGAGATGGAATGGCTGAAGTAAATTACCAACGCTTTATCAAAAGTGCGTTAGCATATATTATCACATTATCAAACTAGCTAATTGGCTAATTGGCCCTGCTTAAATTGTGTAAAACTCTTCATTTTTTTGCAGTATTTATTTTTCTTTCTTTTGTACAATTGCATAAAGCAACACTACTTTCTCCCTCAAATATTTAGATATGCAACAAACATTGTTTGAAATAGAAACTGAACTAAAACCCACACCACAGCAGGGCCTCACCATTTCCAAAGCCGGTAAGCAAGTGCTTACCAAAAACCAGCAGGCATTTAATAAACTTACTCAAAAGATAGAAAGGCTGCATAAAGAAATAGAAAAGCGGCAGATGCAATTTGATACAGCGCTTACTGTTTATGGAAAGGAAATTCACCCACTAAAGGTCCGGTTAGCTCAGCACCAGCGTAATTTGGTTAGCATTTTATGGGATATTTTCCAAAGTAAACGACTTGCCAAAACCGACCAGCGAAGCCTGAAGCAGATAATAAAAGATCATGTAAAGGAATTATGTATGCATACGGAAGGAGGGCCCGATGAGGAATTAAAGAAAATGTATGCACAACTGGAAGGCGAAAGTTTTGAGAAGCTGAAGCAAAGAGAAAACGAAAATTTAAAAAGTGATGTACAGGATTTAATGGATGAACTGGATATGGATATTGATTTTGAAGGGGTGGATATAACGGATGAAAAGGCAATGGCGGAAAAGCTGGCGGAGATACAGCAGAAAATGAGGGAGCAGGAGGAGAATATGTACCAATCGCATCAACAGCCAAAGAAAAAAAAGAAGCTAACTGCAAAGCAGGAAGAAACGGAGCGGGTGCGAAAGGCGGTGGAGGAAATGAAACAGAAAAATATCAGCACTATTTACAGGCAGTTGGCCAAACTTTTTCATCCCGACCTGGAGCATGATGAGGAGCGTAAGGCAGAAAAGGAAATATTGATGAAAGAATTAACAGCTGCTTATGAAGCAAAAAATTTGCATGCACTGCTTACGCTTGAACTGCGGTGGATACATAAAGAGAACGATCACCTGGAAAGCCTGGGCGAAGAAAAATTAGCTATTTACCTGGCAATTTTAAAAGAACAGGCAAGGGACCTGGAGCAGGAGGTAAACGGGATGTTTCAGCAACCCCGCTACCAGGTACTGGTGCAGGAATTTGGTTTTGACGTTCAAAGGTATCCATTGGAAGTAGTGAAAGATCATTTGAGAAGATTAAAAAATGTTGATATCGCATTTAATCGTGATCTCGATAATTTTCAGTCTCCCACAGCATTGCGGTATATAAAGCAATTGATAAAAGAATGGAAAGCCATGCAGCGGCAGAACAATGCATTGGATGATCAATTTTTTTGGGATTTTTTTTGATACACGCCAAAATAAAGTAATTGCAATAGTTTGATTGCCCTGATTCGTATGATAGCTGCCACTTTACCGGATGTTGGTGTTTCCAACCCTGCAGGCCATCCACCCAAACACTAACAACGGCAGTCAGCGGATTTCGCACATTGGGGAAGACCAAAGAGATTCAAAAAAAATTGAATAGCACCTCCATGAATACCCGTATATTTATTATTGTTATAAAACTTTATAAAATAATCTTGTATGGCCAGTTCAAAAGGAAGGATTGCGGTGGTGGTGGTGCATGGTATGGGAAACCAATATCCCATGGAAACATTGAGGGGATTTGTAAATTCAATGCGCCCAACCGATTCGGTCTTGTATAGCAGCCCCAATCGCATTACCAGCGACATGGAGTTGAGGCGTCTCAGTTTCAGTAAAATCCCTTTCGACTTTTTTGAATATTACTGGGCACAGCATATACAGGAGCCGGGCATTTCTGAAGTGTTAAGCTGGAGCCTCAAATTATTGTTCCTGAAAAAACCATCCAATAGTCTTAAAAAGCATATCAACGCGGTTCGGCTGGCTATCATATTATTTGCCGTTTTAGTGGTTGCTATCTCTACCGTCCTGTACCTGGCTTTTAAGGACCAGATAGATGATTTGCTCAGCATTACCATTTATGGCGCATCCCTTTTGGTAATATTTAAATTAATCTGGTCCATTATTTCCGCCACTGTTGCAGGGGCTATTCAATCGAGTGTTGGAGATGTTATTAAATACACGATTCCTTCGCCTGAAAATATTGCCGTAAGAGATAAGATCCGGAAAAATGGTATTGAACTGATACGCAATTTGCACAATGCAAAAAAGCCAGACGGGAGCAATAAATATTCGAAGGTAGTATTGGTAGCACATAGCCTGGGCACCATTGTAGCATACGATATTTTGACCAGCCTCTTTGCAGAGTACCATGTTTTATATAAGAATGTTCCGCCGCAGGTGAGCCAGTCATTCCTGGATAAAATACGGGTTCAATATGACGACCCCGATCATGGTGGTAATCAATACCAAAAAGACCAGGCGCAGTTGTTTAATGAATACCAGGCCCTCGGCAATCAATGGAGGGTGAGCCATTTTATTACCATGGGTTCGCCGCTTACACATGCTTCCATGATACTAAGCAAAGGGGTTGAAGATTTTAAAAGAAAAAAAGACCAGCGGGAATTCCCGGTATCGCCTCCACAACTGGATCATGCGGATAATCATTTTTCATTTGACTCCGGCTATACTGCAACCGACGGTACGCAGGTGCCTATAAAAATCCTGCATCATGCGGCTCATTTTGCCATGACCCGGTGGACGAATATTTATTATGAAAATGACTGGATTGGCGGGCAGTTGGATACTGAATTTGGAAAGGGCATCGTTGACATTCCGGTTCGGGCTAACAAGAAATGGATAAGCAGAATCCCCCTTGCTACACATACCCGGTATTGGGATGTACAAAATGATGAGTCGCTAAAAATTTTGAAAGCTTTACTGGAAGGAGAATTGAAATAATGTGCTGATTTGATAAATGATGTTGTAGGCTGTAATTATTTTCTCATTTGCTTTTTTGCAATTATTCGAGTGACTTCATCAGTAGAAGTCCTTACTCCATTAATCAGTAAGCAAGAAAGTGTTGTTCCTCCACATGTCCACATGTCGCCTCTACTGGTTGTGTCGCCTTCTGTTTCTTTTACTAAAATTATTTTTTTCTCCCTTTTCGAGTAAAGTGATGTTGTCAATTTTAAAACAGGAGAGTCGTATATTAATTCGGTATGAATATTACTAAAGTAGATGACAAAATCGGCTTTGGCGGAGTCAGCTAAGGTTATTATTGAAATGACGTCTGTTTTTTGATTTGGGGATTCAATAATGGTTGAGAATGGTTCATATTCATTAAAATAAAAATTATAGACTTCGGTTGAGTAAGCTGAAAGTGCCTGATAAAATTTGAATTGTTTTTTCTCGGGTTCCAATGCTTTTACGTTTACAAGATCAACTTTCATTTGTTCTTTTCTCATTCTAAAAGATGTATCATTTTCAAAATATTTTGAATTTATAAGCTCCTCCATTTCTTTAACTGTATTGTAATATCTTTTTATATAATCAGACTGAATGCTATCAATATCTGCAAATAGAGATTTGTCAATAATTGCTGTGTCTGGCTTTATAACAATAATTTTAAAAGGATTGAATCTTCCCATATGTCCATATGACATTAAACCGAGAGAAAGTAAAAGTATAGTGAAAAGCTTTTTCATAATTTGGGTGCGATATTATAGCCTACAACTGTCGGCTTTTGTACTTTGAGTAATGTGTGCATGCTAAGATACCTTTCTTGTGCGTTGGCTATTAAGATTTCACCTTGTCATCCCATTTATGGTGCAATTATGGTGCAATTATGGTGCAATTGGTGCAATTATGGTGCAATTCATAATTCATAATAAGAACCCGCGCCTTTTTTGTCAGATGATTTTAAAACGCCTTTATCGACCAATTCATTCAAATCTCTTGTTGCTGTGATTCTTGCTACACTAAATATTTCCTGATATTCTTTGTTGCTGATTTTCCTTTTCTCTTTTACAAAAATTACAGCCTTTACTTGCCTGTTGTTAAGCCCCAGCTTTGTTAAATGATCCAGTGTCAAATTATTTTTAAATAGGGTAATGATAAAACCACCATCTTGCTCCTGCATTTCAGGTTCTGGTAATTCTGCTTCTTTACAAGTGTCCAAAATCTTAATTGTACCACGCCCCCAGGCATCAATGTAACCGCCTTTAAAACTTACATCGGCAATGATTGGATTTCTTGGTCTTGAAGAATGCGAGCGTTTCAATGCAGCCAATGTTAAACCTGCGGGTAAAGAGCCTTCATTCCAGATGCTTATTTTATCGTCATACACACGGATTTGAATGGGTGCTCCCATATAGTTGCGATGAACCAAAGCGTTCAATAACATTTCCCGGATGGCAGCTAAAGGATATTCTCCTTTCTCAATGCGGTGCATACCTTCAAATCCTATTGAGCGAATTAGGAATTTGTGATTGAGTTGATTTAAAACTGCTTGCAGTAAAATGATTAAATTTCCTTCTTCCGTTTCCTGAAAAATAATATCCGTATCATCTTTTCCAAACCTGCCGATTTTGACATAAATACCCGGATAAAATTTACCTGGGTCTTTCCCGAATAAAATAATGGCCGCCCTTTTTAATTGGCCGTTTACAGTAAGCCGTAATTTTTCAAACAATTCAGGCAAATCAAGTCCGTCATTTTCCGGAAGTCGACCAGTATTTTGAGAAGCAGCAAGAAATATCCTGACTGTCTTTTCATCAATGTCTCCAAATGTAGCCGTTGCTTCAATTACATCATCCCATGTTTTGCCAGATGTCTTCAAAAGGAATTCATTAAGTGCTGCACCTGTTAATTCCTGCTTGGTACTGCCGCTTCGGTAATAATATCTGCCTCTTACTGAAATGGGAACAGAGTAAGGAGGCGTTACAATTTCAATAAAATATTTACCTTCTCTTCCATGCAGGTTTACTTCTGTCGTAATCCCCATTGCATTTCTAATCTTGTTGGGTATATCATCCATTAGTTTTTCATAATCAACAACGCCAACTACATTTCCGTTATCGTCTTTACCAATAAATATTACACCACCTTGTGCATTGGCAAAGCCACAAACCCATTTTAGGTAATCATCGTGCCAGCTTTGTTTGTATTCTATGTTTTGTTGTTCGGGCATTTAATTGTGATTTTTTGAACATTTGCAAATGTAGCTGACTTGTAATTCCTTCTTTAAAAAACCATTGAAAGGCATCTCGATATCTGAAATAAAAATATTACCCCATCAGAATAATATTCAGACAGAACAGAGCGCTTCACAAAGCAGCCATCAAAAAATCAGCCATCAGCCATTTTACATGTTCCAGCTCACATTCCCATCCTTCTCATCTTTTAAAGCAATACCCAGCGTAAGCAACTGGTTCCTTATTTTATCGGAAGTGGCATAGTCTTTTTTTGCCTTGGCTTCTTTACGAATATCAACCAGCAACTGCATTATACCATCCAGCGCTCCGTTGTCATTCGCCGTTGAATTTTTTAACCCCATAATATCTTCGAGATAGATTTTAAAAGTATCTTTTAATAACTGCAAAGTATTGCCGGAAATAGCACCTGCCGCAATATGCCCATCTTTGATCGAATTAACAATGGGTGCCAGTTCAAACATATTGGCCAGCACTTTGGCAGTACTAAAATCATCATCCATAAACTCCTCCAGTTCATTCACCTGCCTCACAATCTTTTCATCCAGTTCCGTGTCAGTTGCCTTTTCTCCATTGCCGGCTGGTAATTTTTTTAAAACTTCATAAGCCTCCCATAAACGCTTCAATGCTTTTTCACTCGACTGCAACGCTTCGCTGCTAAAATCGATCGGGCTGCGGTAGTGGCTTTGTAATATAAAAAACCGGATCGTCATCGGGTCAAAGGACTGGGTAAGCAGGGGATGTGTACCGCTAAACATTTCCGTTAGTTTAATCTGGTTGTTGTAGCTCTTTCCCATTTTACGGCCATTCACCGTAATCATATTATTGTGTATCCAGTATTTTGCCGGGGTGTGGTGATTGCAAATGGTACTCTGCGCAATTTCACTTTCATGATGCGGAAACTGCAGATCCATACCGCCACCATGTATGTCAAACTCAGCGCCGAGGTATTTGGTAGCCATGGCTGAGCATTCAATATGCCAGCCGGGGTAGCCTTCGCCCCAGGGACTTTTCCAGCGCATGATATGCTCCGGGGCAGCAGACTTCCATAAAGCAAAATCAGCCTTATCCCTTTTTTCTTCCTGGCCGTCCAACTCCCGGGTAGTTTCCAGCAGGTCGTCAATGATTCTTCCGCTTAGTTTCCCGTAATCATGGGTAGCAGCATATTTTTTTACATCAAAATAAACAGAACCATTTACCTCGTAGCCATAACCAGCCGCGATAATTGTTTCAATCATATTTAGTTGCTCTACAATATGGCCGGTAGCGGTAGGTTCAATACTTGGTTCCACGCAGTTAAACTGCAGCATCGCCCAGTGAAACAAATTGGTATATTTTTGCACCAGTTCCATGGGTTCCAGTTTTTCAAGCAATGCCTTTTTTGTTACTTTATCTTCTGCTTCCTTACCTTCTTCTTCAAAATGCCCTGCATCTGTAATGTTGCGCACATACCTTACTTTGTAACCTTTGTAAGTAAGGTACCGGTATACAAAATCAAATGTAATATATGGCCTCGCATGCCCCAGGTGACTTTCTCCGCTTACTGTTGGCCCGCATACATACATGCCTACATGGCCGGGAGTAATAGAAGTGAAGATTTCTTTTTGACGGGTGTAAGAGTTATAAACTTTTAAAGGCATAATACAAATTTGTAGTTTTCTTTTTATTGTTTTTATCGCGGGGCCACCTGTACCGAATATCTTTTGAAACTTTATTGAAGCGTAGAAAATAATTGCAGTTGGCCATGGCCTTACCGGCATCTTAGTTTTAATACAGGAGAGGGATGATCATGCGCCCAATTCTATGGCATCAACAGGAAAGAAAAAGATATGTGCAGGTGTTTATTTGCATAAATGATTGCAAATATAGTGTTTTCATTTAATCGGGTAAACGGCTGATATCTGTAATAATAGGAAAGTGATCGCTCAGTTTTTTCCGCACACGGGTAAATTGGTTTACCTGGTATCGTTTGTCAACAAAAATATTATCTATCCTTAATGTTGGTGAAATACCGCTAAAGGTTCTGCCCAGCCCGGCGCCTTTTTTTACAAATGCATCCTGCAAGCCCTTCCCGATTGTTTCATAGGTGTATGAATTGGGTACATCATTGAAATCGCCGCAAACTATTACGGGATACAGGCTTTTATCAATCTCCGCCCTTAGCCGCTGTGCCTGCCCCTGGCGTCTTAAAAAAGCATTTTTGAATTTGATGAGTACGCCTTTCGATTTTTCGATGTCGGTATCCGTTTTTATGGACGGGTTTTGTATGTAGTTCAGGTTAGTGGGGCTAAATCTTAATGACTGTAAATGACAGTTAAAAACGCGGATGGTATCATTGCCTTTGACTATATCGGCATACTGGAAATTGGAATTATAGTCGTAAGGATAATTGCTGATAGTTTGCTTGTTAATGATCGGGTACCTGGAAAAGATGATGATCCCAAAGTGCTGCTGGCTTAAAAAATTGTCCTTGAAATTATAGCTATAAAAATAGTTTGGCAATTTTAGTTTGGCAACAAAATCGAATACCGAGTAAAAACTGTATTTACGGTAATAGGCATTGTTTAAATCAGCCAGTGTATCGCCTCCCACCATTTCCTGGAAACAGGCAATATCCGGCTTAAACTCATTTACAAGACTGATCATTTCATAATAGGTACCGGGTGTTTTTTTGTACTTCATGATATCAAACTGCGCTACGTTCCAGCTCATGATGCGCAGGTCGTTCACCGGCTTTTCCATAATAAACATGGCAGGGATCCGGAAAGGGATGATATTTCGCGTATGATTAAAAGTGAGTGCTGCAGTAACAACAAAAATCAGGATCCAACGTGACCTCATGAACAGCCAAAAAATAAAATATATTAAAAGGATAACCAGCAAATAAAAAAGGGTGAGTGTTAAAAATCCTACCGGCCACCAGGACGCGGAAAAGAAAAACTCGCTATAGCAACCAACCAAAAACAAAAGTGCTATTACCAGGTTTGAAATGATAACAATTTTTTTTGTCAACCGGCGAAGAATTCTTTTCGGCATTGCATAAAGATAGGGTTTGACTGTTAAAAATAACGGAATGGGAAGCTGATAAAATCAATTTATCAATACGGTAGATGGAGGTACTAAAATGAATGTGCTGGTTATTCCCTGCATTAATAGCAGAATCTTGCCGGGCTTATTATAAATCTTCTTCAGCGGCCCGCTTTAAAATATTCTTTTCTTCATCGGTCAAAAAATGATAACCCTTCTGGTTGATTTTATCGAGTATTTCGTCTACCCGCTGCTGGGTAATATGGGAGGTTTTGTGAAATGGCTTTCTTTTTCCGGAGTTATAAAAGACTTTTTCTTTTACGGAGCCGCCAACATTATTTTTTTCCGGGTTAAAAAGATTCATGAACCAGTTATATAAATTGTTCATCCATATACTTCCGTCATGTTCTTTGCGCAGGAAATAAACAAACAGGAAACCAGCCAGTCCGCCACCGAGGTGCGACAGGCTATATGCTGCACTAAAAGAAGCAACTCCTGCAAAATCAATTAAAATATAGACCAACGTAAGCACCCAAATTGGAATGCCACCATTTAAGTTTCTGAAAAAGCGGTAATGGGGGGCCAATGTAGTGGTAGCTACCGCAACCGCCATGGTGGCTGCGTTGGCGCCAACCAGGGAGGCGTTGCCAATAAATGGCTTTAAGGGTGGTATTGAATAATTGGCTATAATAAAAACAAGCGCTCCGGCCAGTCCGCCATAAATATAAATGGGAATTAGTTTCTTATTTCCGGTTAGCTCCTGTAAAATAAAACCGAAGGCCCAAAGCCAAAGCATATTACTTAAAATATGCAATACTCCCGTATGACTAAACATATAGGTTAGCACGGTCCATGGCCGCTCACTCAGCTTAGTTAACCCGGCGGGCATTTCAAAGTATTGAACTACCTGCGCATTAAAAGTAGCTTCTCCCGACTGGAAAAAATAGTAAACTACCTGTATCGTAAGCAGCAATAAAAAAAAGATCACATTAATGGTGAATAAAGCCATCAGTGCATTGCCATCGCTACCGAGTGTCAACCTGATCCTGGATCGCCTGTATTCCGGATATCTGTCTGCTTCTCCCATTAAAATAAATTGTGTAACAAATTTA
>JANPIJ010000390.1:0-14375 GCA_031424955.1 Ferruginibacter sp.
TACGAAATTAAGTTGCAACTGCTTATTCAAAAATAGCGTTCGCCGGAAAGCTTTAAAAAGCCGCATCACCCTATCCAAAATTTGATTCAAAAAAATAAAAACTGCATTTCATTTTGCGAAAGGTCAGGATTTCTGAATTTAACCACCAAAAGATTTCATTGTAAAAAACACCCCGGATAACCGGGGCGGGTAACCAAAACTAACTGCTGATTATGAAAACTGCTTTTATTTCTTTTAAAATCATCAACACATTTATAATCCCTGGTTTTGTTGAAAGGAAGGAGTCGACAGCTCTTTATTTAACGTTCTGGATAGTAATACATCCTTTCTGCATCGAATGATAATCTGTCGGCAATAAAATACTGGTAACCGAATCGCCGGATTTCCCAAAACCTGTATTCTTCCAATGCAGGTTTAATTCGCCTTATGCCTTTGAAACCGATAGAATCTTTCTAAATCAATTTCTTACAAACTTCATTGACATTGTAATCACCAAATCACTCACTATCCCTGAATCTTTCTTAAGTAACTACAAAATCTGTGCAAATCCAAAGTAAACGAATTGCTATTGAAAAGGATAAATAGTCATTCCCATATAAATAGTACTGTCGTTATATAAGCAAATTCTTTTCTCACCCATCTTAGTTTTTATAAAACGCATCTAACACAGGGAAAGCCATACCATTTGTGAAATCAAAAGCCGAACCATTATTCCATTGCCAGCCTTTTGAAGTGGGTTCAATTCCATCGGGCCCCCAATACATCACTCCCAGGCCTTTCCCTGCCGGCAAAGCTTTTATCCGGCTGATCAATTCTTTCATAAATTCTTTTTGACCAATTGGTGTTAGGGGATATGCCTCATTACTCGTTTTATAAATATAATTCGATGATCCGCTCACCCATGGATAGGCAGTTTCTACAATTACAACCGGCAAGCCATAGGATGTGATCGCATCGGTCATGGCATTTGTAACTCCGTCGAGTGTATTTACGTTCCATGATGTATAATATGAAAAAGCTAATACATCAGGTCTTACTCCTCTTCCCCACAAAGCATCCAGGTGATCATGAATGCTTGTTATACTTGATGCATCATCAGAGTGGATTGCAGTTAAAGTAGTTGACGACACATCATGTACTGCCTTTATACCCTGCTTTAGCAATTCAGCATAGTTATCCCAGTTATAATTCCCGCTATGATTAACCTGGCCATCCGGCCACAAAAAACCATGATTGGACTCATTGCCAATCTGTACCATCGCAGGTGTAGTACCCTGTGCTTTCAGCGAATTCACCAGGTCATAAGTATAATTATACAAAGCAGTTTTTAAACCCGTGAAATTTAACGATGCCCATTCTGTAGGCTTTTCAGCGGCATGTGCAGAGGCCCACGTTTTACTGTAATGAATACACAACAAAATTTTCATGCCCTTGCTGTGTGCCCGGAGAGCAAGCGCCATTACCTCATTTTTTTCATACTGGTTATTGGCGTTATCGGTCCACACTCTTATTCGGGCATAATTAATCCCGTTTTCCTGGTAGATCTGAAGAGCATCTTTCGTCACGCCATTTTTATCTTTATACGTCACACCCAAAGGTTCTTTTTCGAGCAGGTAGGAAGGATCAACCCCTTTAATAAAAGAATATTCGATATAATCATTTACCAAAATGAAATCATCAATGTTGCACCAATTGCCCGCAGAAGCATTGCTATACAACCCGATTTGTATTTGTCCGTTGGTAACTTTAATTCCTCTTATATAGATTTTAATCCATCCTGATTCGGCAGGCAAACTGGTCATCAGAGCAGAGTCGCCATAATTTTTTACTTCAATATAATTGTCCTCCTGCCAACCACTCGACTGTACCCAGGCCGAAAGAGAATAAGTGCCATTAGCCAGGCCGGTAACAGTTCTGTACGTAAACACTTCGTAAGCAGATGAAGAATAATGCGATAAACGATAACTACCACTATGACCTCCGGATTGTGTATAGGATGCATTGACGCTACCTGTTTCTGTCCACCCGGTTGGAGTTTGAGTAGCTCCCGAGCTTTCAAAGCCGCCATTTGGAACCGTAACTTCATCTTCCTTGGTTAATACAAAATCATCCAGGTTGGCCCATTCTCCGGCATTTGCATGAGAATAAAAACCAATCTCCAATTGTCCATTGGTTACTTTAATATCATGAATGCTGATTTGTGTCCAGCCATTAGAAGCAGGCAGATTAGCTATCAATTCTATTCCACCATAATTTTTAGCTTTAATATAGCAGGCAGGTTGGTTTCCTACAGATTGGGACCAAACGGTAATAGTGTAGGTACCATTAGTAAGACCTGTTATGGTTTTATTGGTGTATGCATCGTAAGCTCCCGTTGCCCAATGCGACAATCTGTTGCTGCTGCGCCCACCGGTTTGCGTATAAGATGCAGCTAAATCACCAGCTTCTAACCATGTTGATGGTGTTTGAGTAGGACCACTGGTATCAAAGTTGGCGTTGGGAAAAGAAATATTGGTGCGGGATGCAATTACCAGCGGTTTAGAAGATTTTGGTTCTTTTACCGTTTCAAGAATAGCACGATCCCGTTTACAGCTTACCATAGAGATTACTATGATCAAACAGAATGCTTGATTTAATTTCATATGACTTCGTTGAGGATGATTATTTTTTCTTTATAAGTAGAATATTAATTGAAACGGTATGGATAATTCATAAAGTTGATCCCGTATAAAACGTTTCCATTAAAATCTATCAGGTTGCGGGATGTCAATTCTCCACCACCAGGGTTCACATAATCCGGTGCCCAATAATGCACACCTGTTCCCCCACCGTTTATTACAGCTTGTGTCAAATCCCGCAGGTATTCAGCTTGCATATTGGGTGTTAACGAATAGCCTCTGCTTATGAGGGCCTTTTCATTGGTAGGAGTTCCTTTTGAATCAGTCGGACTCCACCAATAAGCGGTCTCCACGATCATTAAATCCTTTTTATGTTTGTTTATTAAATACTTTACGTGTGCTGTAATAGCATTCATACTATTAATCTGCGTCCAGTTAGCATAATGGGATATACCAATAATATCAAAATCAGTAGTCCCTGCATTTTTAAGACCGGATAGCCAGCCATCCGCCACTTCCAATAATGCCACATGTAAAATAATTCTGGGCTTGATTGCAGATGTGGCTGAAAAATCACGGGTTGCCTTTATTGCACTGTTTAGCAATTGCGAAAAAGTAGCGTAATTATTATTTGTTACTTTACCAAGGGGCCATAATATTCCACTGTTAGCTTCGTTACAAAGCTGTACCATCTCTGGTACCAGGTTTTTAGCTTTTAAATAATTCAAAACGTATAAAGTATAATTATACACAGAATCTTTCAGCGTGCTTAAATCAAGTTTTTCCCATGCTTTTGGGGTATACTGCTTACCCGGATCGGCCCATGTATCCGAATAATGAAAATCAAGGCTCACAGCCATGCCCGCTGCTTTTGCTTTAGCGATCAGCTTTTCAACATGAGGCAGGCCATTATACAAT
This sequence comes from Ferruginibacter sp., assembly GCA_031424955.1. Taxonomy (GTDB): domain Bacteria; phylum Bacteroidota; class Bacteroidia; order Chitinophagales; family Chitinophagaceae; genus Ferruginibacter. The sequence goes on from JANPIJ010000390.1 coordinate 3,537, forward strand.
TGATCGGTGCTATTACCAAACGAACTCGGTGTATGCCATAATCGTAAGCGTACCGTGTTGCAGCCATGATCTTTTACAAGTGAAAAAATATCCTTTACTTTTCCTGAATCCTTGTAGGTTACTCCTTGGTCTTTCATCCTGTCTGCATAGGAAAGATCGGTACCCATTGAGAATGTAGTAAGCGCATAATACTTTTTTTCTATCAACTGTGCCTCCGTTTCATTTTTATTGCATGATAAAAAAAATAAACCCGTTAATATTATATACGAAAGAATATTTACGCCGCCGGGGAAATAATCTTTATTGTTTAATGCATTTGCTTTCATAAAATATATTTATTACAGCTTTGTTATTTTGTAAGTGTTTGATAAAAAATTTACGTTGACTTTATAATCGCCGGCAGCAGTAGGTGCATCAATAGCTGCTGGATCTGGTGTACTGCTGCTATACTTTCCTACAAGATTTCCATTACTACCGCCCACCTGGTTATCCCAACTGGCGCCTGTTAAAAATTTAAACTGCCCCGTTGATTTCAACGAAACGATACCCTCAAATTCACCGGAGCTCAACTTTTTAAGTTTTTGATTGATGGTAGCATCAGTTGTCCATCCGCTGTTTGTGGCATTACCAGTAATATACAGGTTGGCTATTATTGGATGTGCTGAAACTTCTGTTGTATATGATCCTGTCTGAAAATTAAACACAACTTTATATATACCAGCGGCTGGTGATGGGAAACCGGGGTTAGCATTCTCCTGCTTAAACATACCAGAAACTGCCGTTCCCCCATCAATCATCCGGAATTGCGTACCCCAGTTTCCTTGCTCCTGGAGTACTTTGTAAGTTGCTCCACTTGCCCCGGTCATTTTAAATATTCCTCCCCAGCTTACAGCATTCATCCGGGTAAATTCCCTCTCCGGCGGGAAAGCGGGTGATGAACTATTGCTCCAACCGAAATCGGTGGCATCACCTACTATAAATAATCTGCCTGATGCAGGTAGAGCAACAAGTACAGCTGTTGCATCAAAAGGCGTTACGGTTAATGTAGTCACATTTGAATAGAGTAGGCTGCTTGAAATGCCAAGATTCGATTTTACCCTGACTTCAAGTGGGGCTGCTACCTCCTTTACAAAATTTAATCCTAACAAAACTGTATTTAATTCAGACGTAATAAATGTTTTGTCCATTGCACCACCTGGTAATACATATTCTTTTGGCTTTGAAAAATTATTGCCCGCCTTATCCATTTGCAGTGTATAAGTAACCAAGGTGGAAACATTATAATTTGCTTTATCAAAACTAAATTTCACTGCCTGGTTATTTGCGTTGGAAGGAAGCAGTATTAAAGTGGTTGCCGAGCTGGTTAATACAGATGCTGTTGCATTGTTAACCTTCATTAATGTTGAGTCTTTTTCGCATGAACTGAACAGAAGACCCATTAGACCCGAGGCGAGAACAAGCTTAAATATTGATTTCATAATTGTAGTTAAAAAATAAATTAATTTGGATTAGTACCCCTCATTCTGTACGAGATTAGGATTAGCTAACATATCGGCAGAAGAAATCGGAAATAAGACACGGTAAGATTCCACTTCTCGTCCTGATTTTGTATTACCTTTCCATGGCCATAGATAAGAGCCTGTTGTAAATTTTCCGAAACGGATAAGATCAGTACGTCTTAAAGCCTCCCAATATAATTCACGGGCACGCTCATCCAGAATATTATCAAGACTTAACGAGTTGAAATTACCAGATACATTTCCGAAAGCTCTTGTACGCAAAAGATTGACGTATTGCATACCTGTTACTGCACTGCCGCCACCGCCACGCAAATTAGCTTCTGCATAAACCAGGTACATTTCCGGCAAACGGAATAAAGGAAAATCAATTGAAACAAATTGTGAGTTAGGCGAAGGTGAAACGACACCGGCAGAAGTAACATTCTTATACTTTTGTACCGCCAGTCCATCGCTGAATAAAGACACATCGTCTATCGCTGGTTTTGCGCCGGAAAACATAGCCCTTTTATCACCGCTTGCAAATAAACCAGGCAGGCTTTCAGTAGTTCGCATTTGCCTCCAATCACTTGCTGCATGAAGAACATAGGTTAAGCCCCCCCAGTTTTGAGTATGAAAGGCGTCATACGGAATAGCTAATATCGTCTCCGGATTATTAATATTATTATCAGCCAGAAATAAATTCTTATATACAGCATTTAATGTGAAGCCGGCATTTATTACTTTACTTGCGTATGTCAGGGCATCAGTATATTTTCCGTTACCACCCCCAAGGTATACTTCTGAATTAATGTAAAGCCTCGCGAGTAAAGCCTGGGCGGTAGCTTGATCTGCCCTGCCATATTCATTTTTTCTGGCAGCAATCAGTAAAGGTTCAATAGCCTTTAATTCAGATTCTATATAAAGAAACAAATCTTTGCGTAGAATTCTTGGCGGAATAAACTTTCCAACAGGTACATCTTCAGTTACAAAAGCAGGATTACCAAACATATCGAGCAATACCCAGTATTGAAAAGCTCTTAAAAACCGGGCTTCGGCCCTGAACTGTCTTACCTTATCCGCATCCCCTCCTGTTATACCACGACTGCCCAATTTATCATCAGTAGATTCACGTATAAATTCGTTGCAAACAGCTATATGAAAAAAACATCTGCCATACATGGCTCTAAGCATAATATTGTCGGACGTCCAGTTCATTGCATGCAAATCAAGCAAGCCGGGATCATTTTGTGCTTGTATAGCTTCTTCCGTGGGTAGTTCCTGCAGGTTAAAGTATAACCTGAGAAAGTCAGATTGGCCCTGGTCTATATCATCTATATCACCGGCGCTTGCTCCCGGTCCGTTATTTCCGGTTAAAGTGTAGGCGCCATACACTTTAGCGAGAACATTTTTATATCCTGTAACCGAAGAGTATGCCTGGTCGGCAGTCAACGTATTATCCGGTGAGTGATCCAGATCCTTTTTACATGCCGTCAATAATAAAATCGGGACTATTATCAGAATAGTTATTTTCTTAAGTTTTTTCATATATTTCAAGTTTTAAAAATCGAGGTTAATACTTAATACAAATATTCTTGGGCGGGGGTAAAAAGTATTATCAATCCCCCCCCTATTTCAGGATCAAATCCTGAATATTTAGTAATAACAAATACGTTTTGACAATTCGCTCGTACTCTAAGATTAATTATTTGATTTGCGATCTTCGCTATGTTACCTGCATTATAGGCAAGACCTATGTTATCCATCCGTAAGAAAGAAGCATTTTCAACATAATAATCTGATTGCATCTGTGGATTGGTGAAACCAGAATTAAAAATATCTGTATTGGCATTCCTGATATGATCGGGTTTTCCTATGATTGCATTTGAATATCCAAAATAAGCTTTGGTATTATTATACATATAATTGTACAGGTTTGCCCTTAACAATGTTGAAACAGACCATTTTTTATAATCAAACTGTGTACTGAAACCTAAAAACATTTTTGGATCAGCTGATTTGAAACGATAGAGATCTTTTTCGTTTACAGTACCATCCTTATTAAGGTCTGCATAAGCACCCTCAATGGGTTTGCCTTCCTCATCATATACCTGCTGATAAACATAAAACGAACGAAGATTATATCCGATAGAATTGACTTGTATATTGGTGCCCGGGCCACCAGGGTTTGAAATACCACCTACCCGGTCACCAACGTACGCCGGGTCATCAACAAGAGAAAGTTTGGTTATTTTACTTTCGTTATACGTTACATTAAACCCTGCATTCCAGCTAACGTCTTTTTTTCTTATCAGTGCTCCGTTTATACTGAATTCAACGCCTTTATTTTCTAAATTACCTACGTTGGTAAATAGCCTGTTGCCGAAATTTACCCCCGGAGCTATGATTGAATTATTCAAAAGATCTTCTGTCTTTTTTAAATAAAAGTCGATGCTGCCTGTTATACGATTGGATAAAAATCCATAATCCATTCCCGCATTATAGCTGGCGGTCTGTTCCCATTTTAAAGACTCATCATATTTTGTAGGTGAATAAAAAGAATAAAACTCATTACCGAACTGGTATTGAACCTGGTTGCCGGTAATAGAATAAACCGGGATATAACCATAATAATTTATGCCATCTTGCTGCCCGGTAATACCATAACTCAAACGCAAATTAAGATCAGACAGCAATGCGGAATTTTTGAGAAATTTTTCTTCGCTCACCTTCCAGGTGAAAGCAACAGAAGGAAAATTACCCCATCTGCTCGCCGGCGCAAATTTTGAAGAGCCATCCGTGCGGATCGAAGCCGCCAGAACATACCGGTTTGCAAAAGTGTAAATTAAGCGGCCATAGTAAGATAATAATGAAGCGTCGGCTGTGCCTTCGGGGAAAGCAGGTGTCGTACTTGCTGCTGGATTACCCGCCACAAACGGATAATTAAAATTGTGATCATGAAAATCGTAATAACCATAACCGGCTGTAGCATTAATATTACTGTTGATAGACTTTATAGTCTTATTATAATTCAAATAAAATTCAGTTACGGTATTGCTTACTCTTTTTTTGTACTTTGAGGAATAACCTTCAATATTAAAATCTGAAGCTGCTTCAGGAAGTACTATTACATTCCCTTTACCTTCAGAAAGATCATACCCCAGGTTCAGGTTGGCACGCAGGTCGGGTAAAAAATGAAATTTATAATCTAATTGCATGTTGCCGTAGCTGCGCACTACTTCACTGCGATCATCTCTTAAATTCAGCAGGGCCACCGGGTTTCTGGTAGCATTTATATTAGGTAATGCGCCGGTCATCCATTCAAAATAATTGCCAAAAGCACTCGGAGTTTCCACTTGCTGGGTGGGATCAAATGATATGGCGTTAAAAATAGCACCTGTATTGGCAAAGCGGGTATTTGATTGAGATCCATTTAACGTAAGGTCCATTTTTAAATGATCCTTAAAAAAACTCGGATTGATTTTTAATGATGCCGTGGCACGTCCAAACTTATCGGTGATCAAAACACCCTGCTGGTTTAAATAACCTACTGATAACCAGTATGGCATAGTTTTATAAGTTCCGGACACACCAATATTATTGTCAGTGCCTAAAGATGTTTGATAAATTTCCTTTTGCCAGTCCGTATTTTGCAGTCCAAGTAAATCTTTCTGGGTTTGATTTCCTTTTTCCCTTACGAAATCCCGTATTTGATCTGCAGAAAGTGTATTGACATACTTATCTACTTTATATGCGGTAACCTGGCTGTTAAAAGTAAATCTTGGTTTGCCCTTCGTACCCTTTTTTGTTGTGATCAATATCACCCCATTTGATGCTCTGGAACCATATATAGCCGTGGAGGATGCATCCTTAAGTACAGTGAAAGATTCGATATCATTGGGATTGATAGAGCTTAATGGGGTTGCGGCTCCTGCGATTGAATTGTTACTTAAGGGTACTCCATCGATTACTATAAGCGGATCATTGCTGGCATTGAGTGAAGCGACTCCACGGATGCGGATGGTGCTACCGGAACCGGGCCGGCCATTGTTAGGTGTAATAAGAACACCAGCTACTTACCAGCAATTAATTGCTCAGGTGTAGTAATACTGCCTCGCTGAAAATCTTTTGAATTAACTGTACTTATAGAGCCGGTCACATCTTTTTTTCTTGCCGTGCCATAACCAATAACCACGATCTCACTTCCTTTATTTTCCTGTATCCTTAATGTTATACTCAATGTTTCCGGGTTATTTCTCACTGGTATTTCTTTTGATTCATACCCTACAAAGGAAATAACGAGTATACCGTCCGGTGGAGCGTCAAGAGTAAAAAAACCATCTGCGTTTGTCTGTGTTCCTGTATTTGATTTTTTTATAACAACAGAAGCCCCCACCAGCGGATAGCCGTTTTCATCAATAACCCTTCCTTTTATTTCTACAACAGACGGAGGCATTGGTTTATCAACCACTGTACTAGCAGTCTCTTGTTCTCTTTGTTTGATTACAATTGTTTTTTCAACAATAGTGTAGGTAAGTGGCGTGTTTTGAAAACATTGCTGCAGCGCATCCTGCAATGAAATGTTTTTCGCTTCCAAATTAACCCTGCCAGCCAGGTCAAGTAATTCGGTGGTGCATAAAAAATTATACCCTGTTTGTTTTTTTATCTCTTTAAACACCTTTTGCAGTGGTGCATTTCTAAGAGATAGCGTCACATTTTGCGAATAGGTTTTTGCGCTTACCTGCAGACAGGCAGCCAAAATTAAAATTGCAGTGAGTTTCATAATCAGCACCGTTTTTGTAAATTTTCGCCCAGGGCGAAAATAATGAGCAATCATTAGCATAACTTTGGTTTGTTGGGTTTAACAATGAGCAGTCTTCGATCGATTGATTAATGGGGAGCCCAATTTTTTGGCCGGGAGTGTTGCAATCACTTCCGGTTTTTTTATGAACTCCTTTTACATTCTTCATAATTTCGGTAGTTGTTTTTTATGGCATTACTATTACTTTTTTGCCCTCAATGATGCATTTCACTTCTCCTGTTTGCTGTAGCATGGTAAGCACCTGCGACAGGTTTACATTGCGGGAAATGGTGCCAATAAAATGTTTGTTAACGGTACCCTTGTACTCTATTTCCACATCGTACCACCTGGCTATTTGCCGCATTACGGTATTGATATCGCTGTTTTCAAATTGAAAATTGCCATCCTTCCAGGCCACCGTTTCTTCCAGATCAATATTATTAACCAGTTTTATCCTTCCAGCTTTCTGCAGTTGTGCCTGCTGCCCGGGTTGTAAAAAACTATTGCCCTCTTTTGTGTTTATTTTCACGCTTCCTTCCAACAATGTGGTGCGTATGGCATCTTCATCGGCATAGCCATTGATGTTAAAGTGGGTACCCAATACTTCCACTTCCATTTGATTTACCTGCACCTTAAAAGGTTTGAAGGCATCTTTTGCCACTTCAAAATAAGCTTCACCAGTGATGGTTACTTTTCTTTCCTTGCCGGTAAATGCTGTTGGGAAAGTGATAGATGAAGCTGCATTAAGCCAAACCTTTGATCCATCCGCTAATACAAGACTAAATTGTCGTCCTTTGGGAGTAGTCATTGTATTATACACGACATCAGTATTATTGCCATCAATGCTGTAAACCAATTCACCATTCTTTTTTATTACTGAAACATTTCCCTGTTGTGCTACTGAACCGTTAACTGTACTGTCTAACAAAATTTTTTGCCCGGTAGCTAAAGTAATTACAGCACCTGTTTGTCCCGGAATAACATCTTTTGTAAATTCTTCTTTCTTAGGTTGAATAACTGCAACCGGTTTCTTTTGAATACGGCTATTTATTATAAAAATGCTCCCTGTACTTATCATCAGCATAACAGAAGCAGCTGCTACCCATTTGAACCATTTCATTTTAAATACAGGCTGTTCAATTCCTGCCTTTTCAAAAATTGCTTTTTTTATAGCTTTTTCCAGTTCTTCCTTATCTCCGTACAAATCTTCATTCAATGCTTCTTCATGCAATGCATAGGAATCACAAAGCCGGATGTAGAGTTGTATTTCTTCATTCGATGCTGTACCTGAAACCACCTTCTCTGACAATCTTTTTACATCTTCTTTATTCATAAAAATTACAGTTATGTATATTAGGCACATGAAAGGCCCCGAACCCCCAAAAGAGTTTAAAAAAAAGAAAAGAAAGTTTTAGATGCTAATTGTAGTAAATAACAGGTACCAGCAGCAGGCTGATCAAATGAGGGTCTATGTTAGTTCTTATACGATGAAGTGCAATAGTCATTTGATTTTCTACAGTTTTTACAGAAATTCCAAGTTGCTCGGCAATTTCCCTGTTAGAAAGATTGGCCTCACGGCTTAGCATGAAGATTTCCCTGCACTTTGCCGGGAGGTTGAAAATAGCTTGTCGAATTATATTATTAAGTTCTTTGAGTTCAGCAAATTCATCGCCCCCCGCCATTGAGGTTGAATAATCATATTTGGCAGCTTCTTCAAAAAAACTTTCTCTGATATTTCCGGAACGGATATAATTGGCAATCTTAAACTTTACAGCAGACCTTAAATAAGATTTAGGAAATTGTACTTTCAACTCCCGCTTATGTTCCCAAACCCACACAAAAACATCCTGAATGATATCTTTACACGCCTCCTTGTCTCTTAAAATAAAAAAAGCAAATTTGTATAGGTCAGCCCAATGCCGTTTATATAGCATATCAAAAGCATTTTGGTTGCCTTTGGATAATAAACTAATCAATTCCTGATCTGTAGTATTGATGGTCAATATAGCAAAATTAGACAGCTAAGATATAGGAAATCCTATGATTGAATATATGGTATGTAGAATTCCTTAAAAATTCGCTTTCTTATGAAGCAACCGCCGCTTCAGGATTCATCGTTTTTGACGAGCAAGAAAAGAAAGCCGTTACATCAGCTTAGCTGGTATTGACCATATTGATAAAACGATGAAGCTGCATCAGTTTCATTCATATAATTTCGTGGCACTCTTGTAGCTTTTCCGGTTCCAACTCTTCTTTTATACAATGAATGGCTATTATATCATTCTTTTTGAAAGCAATTCCAGACTCAATCTTTTTCATATTTCTACAAACAAGGTGTCACTGAAAGGTGCTTCATTGGTAAAGCTGCTGTAGCCCAAAAAATACTGCATTAACATATTCTCCCGGATCTGATGAATCGTACCGCGGTCTGTAAGGGACTCAATTTGTTTTATCATCATCGCTCCAAGTATGCTAAATAAAGGTTGGCAGGCATATATTGGAAATTAATTATGAGGTAGTATCGTTCCACAGGGCGTATGGTTGCATCCCCTATTTCGCCAAAATTCAGTTTACGGGGATACATTTGGCGAGATATAGGTATTTTGTAATTCGCCAAAACTATTGTTTTTGATACACATTTGGCGAGATATAAACTACGTCAACAATGGTAAAATCATTAGAAGAGCGACTGAACAAGTCTTATTGTCTAAAATAATACAATCAGGAGAAGCTGAACTGGTGGCAGTGTAAGGGCGGCGCAGAGTAGGTAAAACGTTCCTGATACGCAATGTTTTTGAACAACAACTGGGGCGTTTGAGATCTACGGCATACACAACGCCACCCTGGATCAACAATTAGAAAATTTCACCCAATCATTATCAACCGCTACCGGTTATACAATTGCCAAACCAACAAATTGGCTACAGGCTTTCAGCATGTTGACAGAATATTTAAATCCTATCATCAAAAGGCAACGGAAAGTAATATTCTTTGATGAATTTCCATGGCTCAGTACACCGCGGTCCGGGTTTATGCAGGCATTTGAAAACTTCTGGAATATGTGGGCATCCCGGCAGAGAAACCTCGTGGTGGTTATTTGCGGATCTGCTGCCGCCTGGATGATACAAAAGATAATCAATTACAGGGGCGGTTTACATAACCGGGTACAAAAACGGCTCCGGCTTCTCCCTTTCACTATTGCAGAAACTGCAGCGTTTCTAAAAGAGAGAAAATCAAATCTTGACCAATACCAAATACTCCAACTATATATGGCCATGGGTGGTATACCACAATATTTGAAAGAAGTGGAACCACGTGAAAGTGCTATCCAAATTATAGACAGAACCTATTTCACGAAAGACGGGCTGTTGCATGAGGAGTTTAAACAATTGTTTCATTCACTATTTGATGATGCCATACAGCATATCGAGGTAATCAGGGCGCTTGCAAAAAAAGGTATCGGGCTAACACGCAATGAGATCATTGAAGCCTGCAAACTGACGTCCGGAGGAGGAACAACACAATTGTTGGATGAACTTACCGAATCGGGCTTTATAACACCGTATATCCCTTTTGACAGAACCGCTAAAGAAAGCATTTACAAACTAACGGATGAATACGCTCATTTTTATGTAATATTCATCGAGCACAGCAAATTCAGCGGACGGGATACCTGGGCAAGATTCTCAGCCGGAACTTCCTGGAAAAGCTGGAGTGGGAATGCTTTTGAAAGTATTTGCATGAAACATAATACACAACTCAAAATTGCTTTGGGCATAGCAAGTTTACATACAGAAACTTCAATGTGGCGGTACAAAGCGCCAAAGGGCGAACAGGGTACACAAATTGATTTACTGATTGACCGGCAGGACTTATCCATTAACATTTGTGAAATGAAATTTTCAATTGATGAATTTGTGATTTCGAAAAGCTATGCTAATGAGTTGGAAAATAAACTAAAAGTGTTTAGAATTAACACTGGAACCAGGAAAACCTTATTCCTTACAATGGTAACAACATATGGCATAAGGAATATAAAAAATTACCCGGGCCTTATTCAGCAGGAAGTGAAAATGGATGCATTGTTTAAATAGAAACTTCGGCATTAATGGATAAAACAAAACAGAAAGGGTAAACCTTACGTGAGGGCATACCCTAAAACTAAGCATTATCCTCAAAAAAGCAAGGCTGCTAACTGGCGACGAACTGATGGGAAACACCAGATATACCAACCAGAAGCCTTAAGATGATACACAGCGGTACCTGGCAAAGGATGATAATAAATTTTGCGAGGCTTAAAATGCCTGCTGAACATAAACGATGGCATGGAAGGCACTGAAAAGGTACTGCTGCTGTACAATAAAAGTGTAAACAAAAGTGTAAACAAATTGATGTATAAAAGCGCATTAAAACTAATTAACAGGACTCAACACCTTCACCAATACTGCATTTGATAAAGATTTGAGTCCCATTAATACCCTTTAAGTGGCCTCGCCAGGAATCGAACCTGGATCTGGGGCTTCGGAGGCCCTTATACTATCC
>JANPIJ010000391.1:0-26802 GCA_031424955.1 Ferruginibacter sp.
GCGGGTGTGGTATTCATTTTTACCACTTACATTTTCATTTGCTCTTTTTTAGACCTGCTATTATTGTTTTGTGCAAATGCACCTGTTGATACTAAGGTAAATACTGCTATAAGTACGATATTAAAAGTTTTCATTTTATTAAATTTTATATTGAGAAATATTTGTGTAAGGCGGCCGCACGTTTATGCAACCATTGCCGTTAGAGACCGGCAGGAAGGAAACCCGGGAACTATTAGATTAGCCAGACACAATTACGTACATGAAGCGGGATGTTACTTACAGTATAAGTGATACAATCGGATTGGGCCTTGCTTGAAATTGGCGGTACCGTTGCTGAATGCCTGCTTAAAAAAGCCAGGGGAACGAACGCAATATTGCGGGGAAATACTTTACGAGCGATTGCAACCCGGGAATTCTCCAAATGTGCCCCTTCCACCTGCCTTTCACAGTTACAACTTTCAACAGGCCACGATTCAGCTTTTTCGATGCATAAGTGAGCACTGGCAGAAGCATACACCTGCTGTTTTAGCACCATTGGTACATGCTTTTTACCTTCAGATAAATGCATATCCAATACGACTGAACCCGCAATGAATAAAAGGGCTGATATGATGGTGCTAATGTTTTTCATTATTACACTTAAATTTTCATACCGGATTGTATGATCCGGACATAGTATTTGAGTGTGATCAGGTACAAAGAAACATAAAAACTTCATACTACACCATGATATTTGTTATTTTACGCGGTGATTTTAAATTTTTTTAACAACATTAAATAACTGACTAATAATGCTATACAAATTATTTAATTATATATGTATGGCATTAACCTGTGAGAGAGATGCTTTTTTTCGCAATTGGCACGAGGCGTTATTAGAATGTGGATTGGGATTGATTTTTGGGTTTATAAAGAAATTTTTTCTATATAAACAATGTATTATTAATATGTACTTTTAAGGGTAGGAAATCGATTTTCCTTTAAAAAGTTTTTTGCATTAAAATGCCTGTACTTACCAAAAGCTTACCATGCCCTGCCATCCCATTTTTTACTTTGTAAAATGCTATATGACAATACCCTTTGTTGCAAGAAGCCGGTGATAAATTTTAGTGGTAATTTCCCCGGGTATTCCATTTCCAATGGTATTGCCATCAATTTTTAAAACCGGCAGAACATTCTTCGAAGTGCTGGTTATAAAGGCCTCTTTGGCATTTTGAAGAGTGTGCAAATCAATTACTGTTTCCTTAACATTAAATTCAGCAAAGTGAAGTATCTTTTTCCTGGTTATCCCTCTTAAAACCTTTTTCGAAGGAGTCAACACCTCATCATTACCTGTTACTACAAAAAAGTTGGCTCTCGGGCATTCCCTTATTTCGGTTTGATCGTAGTACAACACATCATCCGCATCATTTTCTTTAATAAAAGGCTGTAAACAGATCGCCTGCAGGTAGTCGATTGTTTTTACCTCCGGCATTTGCCTTTGATGATTGTAAGTTACCAGCCGGGTGCCTTTGGCAAAATCCTCTTTATCAAAACTGTATGCAGTTTGGGTGATCAGCAGGTTCGGCTTTGCAACGGTATACCCATCTTCAGAATATCCGCCCGTTAAAGTAATTTTAATGCCGGTATCAGGCAGATTATTTTTTTCAATTAATTGCTGCAGCATTTCTGTTAGCTCAGTACGATCCATGCCGATAGTCAAATTAATTTTCGCTACGGATTGATACAACCTGTCAAGATGATCGGCTAAAAACACCGGTTGCCGGTTAATCGTTCTGAAATAATCAAAAACCCCGTAGCCCCGCTGAATGGAGAGATCGGAAATTAAAATTTTCGCTTCTGTTTCCAAAACCAGCGCCCCGTTTATTATTGCATATATGTTTTTCATTGCTGAATGCGTTTATATTTTTTTAAGATGGGAATTACTTTTTCCAACGGCAGGCATTCCACTGTATGGGCGTTTCTGCCGGTAATTGTTTTAGCGGCAAACAAAGAATTGATGATGGCTTCCTCCGTAGCTTCAATGGCTGCTATAAATAAAGGCGAAGTTTCATCGTTCTGCAAAAGGGGGTTATTGATTATTGGCTTATTTCCATCGTATGGAACCCGCAGCGCTTCCGCAGTTGAAAAAGCGATCACATAATCACCGCTGCCATTTGAGGCTATACCGCCTGTTTTTCCCAAACCCAACATTGCACGCTTTGCGAGTCGTAAAAGGTTTCGGTGATCCAGCGGCGCATCGGTTGCAACAATGATCATGCAGGAGCCATCTACATTATTTAAAAGCTGGTCGCTAAAACTGAATTTTCCCAATATTTCACCAACCGGCACACCATCAATTTGTAACACGCCGCCAAAATTTGTTTGCACTAAAATACCAACCGTATAACCACCCAAACTCACCGGCAATTTCCTGGAGGAAGTTCCGATGCCACCTTTGTATCCAAAACAAACTGTTCCGGTGCCTGCTCCTACCGCCCCCTCTTCCACTATGCCATCTTTGGCATTTTTCAAAGCAGCTAAAACATCTTCTTTTGTTACATGCCTTCCGCGGATATCATTTAAAAAGCCATCATTGGTTTCACCCACCACCGCATTCACAGAACTAGCTTTTTCATTTCCCTTCTCAAGTAACGTGTATTCTATCAATGCATCCATCGCGGTGGAAACATTGAGGGTGTTGGTTAATACAATGGGCGTTTCCAGGTTGCCCAATTCATTTACCTGTGTGCTTCCTGCAAGTTTGCCAAAACCATTTCCCACAAAAACCGCGGCTGGCACTTTTTGCTGAAAAATATTTCCATCATAGGGTAAAATGGCAGTAACGCCCGTACGAACAGAATCTCCTTTTACCAGGGTTGTTTGTCCCACCCTCACTCCGGCAACATCAGTAATGCTGTTGAGTTGGCCCGTTTGCATTACACCTATTTGCATGCCATAATCCCTTGGCCTTTTCTTTTCCTGTGCTGTTAAAATGATGGGTGAAATAAATAAAATGAGAAAAAATGACTGCTTAAACATACCGCAAGTATAGTGATATTTTTAACAGGAAGCGGTGAAGGGGTTTTCCAGATATTTTGATTGTAAATCCCGGAACGGGTTTGGAAATTCTATTAACCTGCCATGGTTTGAGCAGACACAAAAAATGTCATCGGGTGAAAACCCCTCTGAGACTGAAGCAAATGGTAGCCAGGAAAGCACAACGATCGCCGGCTTGCACACGGATTTGGCAAAAAACGTTGCCGGGAAGCGAAATCATTAACACTTTAAATCCTATTTTTACCCGCCTGTTTAATAAAAACACCAGGTACCAACCTTTGAAAAACTATCCTATCCTTTTATTGTTTTCAGTAGCTATCCTTTCACATTCATTGGCAACTGCACAATCCATTACCGGCTTCTGGAAAGGGAAGATTGACCGTAAAAATGTAGAACTTAAAATAATAAAAAACGGCGACAGCATTACCGGTACCAGTTACTATTACGCATCTGCCAACAGCTACCGGCGATATAGCATTAAAGGCTATCTGGACGACCGTGACAACAGTGTGGTATGGTGGGACGACGTGTTGATTGAAGAGAAAAACAGCAACCGGCTTTTTGCTGCAAAGTCTGCTACACCATATCTATCAACAGCAGATTTTAATTGCCCCGGTGGTACTAAAATGTACCTGAATGGCAAGGCAGCGTTAAAAGAAACGGAAGAAGAAAAGGGGCCTGTTGATCTGCAGAAAATGGAGGCGCACACCTTCAACGACGAATGGGATTTTGTAATTGAAAATTATACCCTCGGTGCCAACGACCCCGAATTGATTGACAGTATTGGCAAACTGGTATTTGCCAGGCCCATACCCGCTGAGACAATCGTAGTGAAGCAAACAGCGAAAAACCAAGCGCCCAAAGAGGTGGCCATACAACCTAAAAAGCAAGTGCCTGTTCCTCCAGTTAAAACCAAACCGGTCGTACTACCAACACCTACACCTGTTAAAGAGCAGGTGGTTATTGTCACACCTTTAAGCAATGAACAAAAATTTACCACCCGCCGAAAACAGGTAATGCAGGAGATACCCATCAGTGGAGATTCGATCGAATTACGGTTTTATGATAATGCCCAGGTGGATGGAGATTCCATCGCTATTTTTCTTAACAACCAATTGCTGTATGAGCATATCCGCCTCTCGGATAAAGCCTACACTATCACGCTGGCCGTTGCAACATTGCAGCAATCAAACGAGCTGGTGATGGTAGCGGAAAACCTGGGATCCATTCCTCCCAATACTTCATTGATGGTTGCCATGGTGGACGGAAAGCGTTATGAAACCAGGCTGGAAAGTACAGAGCAAAGCAGTGCTGTGATCCGGTTCTTACGTAAGCAACCATAGCTGTCACAAGCTTTGCTTTCGTCATTGTTGGGGATATTGATTTAAATTCGAAAATGTGAGGACGGACATTTGTTATTCGTAGCGGCTGGGTTGGGTTGTATTAATCCCGAAGATCGGCACTCACCTGGCATACCTTTATTTAGCTTTTAACGAAGCTAAGATGTTT
Organism: Ferruginibacter sp.; assembly: GCA_031424955.1. Lineage (GTDB taxonomy): Bacteria > Bacteroidota > Bacteroidia > Chitinophagales > Chitinophagaceae > Ferruginibacter. Next base: position 4,549 of record JANPIJ010000391.1, read on the forward strand.
TGGAACAAGACGCATTGAGGAAGGTTAAAATGTCCATAGCTAAAGTATGGATACTTTTAATAAATTTTAATCGTTATAACCCCATGTCTAAAAACAAGCGCCTTTTCCAGTATCTCATCTTCTGCATTGTATTTTCACTATTTTCTGTGATTGCAAATGCCCAGTCAAAATCAGTTAAAGCCGCACTTGAAAATGCTGATGATTTATTTTCCTCTAAAAAACATACTGAAGCACTCGCAATTTATTTGCAGCAGGCAACATACCTGACCGACCTGCAACAGTACCAGGCAGGTGTTTGCTATTTTGCCTCAGGAAAGGAAAATGCAGCCAGCTATACCGAAGCGGTAAGCTGGTTCAGAAAGGCTTCGGACCGGGGTAATACAGTTGCCATGCACAGTATTTCTTATTGCTATGGTAATGGCTATGGTGTACCAAAAGATACCGTACAGCAGGTAAACTGGATGAAAAAACTTGCCGGCCTGGGCGATGCAAGTGGCATGGTCGACATGGGTTACCGGTATGAACATGGCAGGGGTGTTCCGCTGGATAAAAAAATAGCAGAAGAATTATATAAAAAAGCTTTTGACAAGGGAAGTAAGGAAGCAGGTTATTATCTTGGGTTAATTCGGTATAACGAAAACAATGGAGTACAAGCCATTTATTATCTTACAAAAGCTGCCGATGGGGGGCATGCTGCCTGCAATGCTCAAATTAGGGCAGGTATATGAAGAAGGGCCGGGTATGGAAAAAGACCCTGATGCGGCTGTGAGATGGTACACAAAAATCAAAATAACGCAAGGCTATACCAATGCTCATGCCAGGGCTATTGGCCGTATACGTGCCATTGGCGAAGTAGAACCTTCCACCAACCTGTCCACCGTAAAGCCGGCTCTACTTAAAATAATAGCAGGAGCCGGGAATCAATTTTCAGGGCTGCTGGGTCATGAAATAGAGCCTTTACGCTCACCCGGTGTTTCCATTTTATCCAAATACACTCACTATACCTGTTTGGCAGATCCTGGTTTTAAAAATGCTACCATAAAAAAAGAAGTGGTGGAAGATAAAACATTTGGTGATTTAAGGACAAGGGCAGGCATTTACTATTCCTATTCGGCTGATATTGTACACTCGGTACAATATGAAGCTACCAGTTCCATTTTTAATCAATGGGTAAAAGTGATTAAAGCAGTGGTACCCGGATGGGAAAGCAGCCTAAGCAACGAAAAAGGCGGTTATTTCAAAATAAGTGGAAAATTAAGCAACGGTAAAACTGTCTCTATCTACCTTTCGGGTTCAGCCTCCTATGTCGACCATCAGCGGGTGTCTATAAAAGTAGAATCTGAGATGCAATAAGGTTAGGCAGTTCTGTACTGGTTTGCTATTTTTTTGCAGCTAATGCATTTGGTTTAAAGCCGGTTTTCATTAATTTAAATTGTTTACCATGCAATGGGGGCAGATTTCAATTTTTTCCAGCCATTTTCTCATACACCGTCCTCCTTCATAAACAACCAATTCTATAATTTCCTCATTGTCTTTTTTGAAAGTTCTAAAATTTACAATGCCCCCGCAGGCAATGTTTGCCGTTTAGCCGTTTAGGCGTTTGAGCCCTGACTAATTGTATCTTAAGCTGTAGATATTCTTGTTTCAAGCCGCCCGGTTTCCGCAAAAGGCATTGATAGTTTTGAACGGGTGGCATTTCGGAGAAGATCAATTATTCTGGCTCATGATTGGAAAAAAAGGGAGTGTAAATTTGTTTTATGAAACAAGCAAAAAAAATAAAAGGAGCTGAGGCCGTTTGGGTAAAGATTACTGTTTTCAAAGCAATGTATAAACTATCAGGCAAAGTATAATTTCCTGAAAAATTAAAGACAGCCAATAAAATTATTAGCAAGTTAAAAATGAGCTGAGCTTATATATAACTTATGATGCAATCCTGTTGGGTGGCATTTTTTTTGCGCTTAATCCCAGCTATATCTCCCCTCGAGCCTTTTGTTATAGCCGTGGACGTTGCGCCAGGTTGAATTACTCTTTGTTTAAATTAAAATACTTCCTGGGAAATCAACCGACGCTCCGTAGCACGCAACGCACTTGGCTAACACACTGGCCCGGGAACAGACGTTGCTTGAAAGGGTGCAACTTCTTAACTCATCAATCTCACAATACACATTCAAAAACACCCACCACATTCAAATTATTTAATTCATCATCGGGTATTTCTATATCCGCATATCCTACACTATTAGTCAAAGGTTTTAAGGTAATTGATTCATGACTCCATTGGTCATTTTCTACATTCTTTTTACTGTAGTATTCTTTTACAGTATAGCCTGAACCAAATTCTTTTTCCTGCAAACTTGTATGTTCAACCAAGACAATCTTACCATTTCTGCTCCCGCCTGTATATTTTCTAAATAAACAAATTGAACCATTTGGTATCACTTTATTCATCGACTCTCCCACAACTTTGCAAGCAAATAAATCTTTTGATGGCTTATACCGGGGTGGTAACGCTATCCATTCAAAATCTTCAACATTTACAATTTGCAATTCACTAAAATTACCAGCTGCAACTTTCAGGTCATAAATAGGCACACTATTTACAAATGGTATCAACTCAGTTACAGATGTACTGTTGATTATTTCCTCTGTTTTGTAGTTAGCTATATATTTCGCGAAATACTCCCTAAGATTTTTATCACATACATAAACATAGGTGCCTTTAATGCCCCTAAGCATGATGGTCTTATAAATATTAATTATAAAACTTTTTAAATCTTCGGGATCAACAATTGATTGTTTGCCATTTTTATCGAAGTAATTCTCTTTGATAATAATAATCTCATCGCTGACCTTATCATAGGTAATTTCATTTCCAAAAATTATCCCAGAATAATTTAGATCGTACCCCTGGGTTGTATGGATACAACCCACTTCATTTAAAGCATTCGCCGAATTTATAAAATCATCGGAAACACTATTCCATTGAAGCATTGAGTTTTCAATCTTTATATCATAGACACTTTTATCATTTTTAGAAATCCAGGGCCAGGAATAACCTGCGATCAATCTTGATAATCCGTGAAATAAATCTTTATTTTTTATTTCACTTATCATTTCTTCTATCGAATCAAAAAGCAGGAACTCATAATTCTTTGAGTTGAAGATCTTTTGAACTGGTTTTAATTTACAGGTCAAAAGATCGCTTATGTATTGCACGTAATCCGTACCACCCCTAACTCTAAATTGAGACTTTAGATATTCAACATTTGTTGATTTATCAAATTTTAGTTTATAAAAATCTTCTTTCTTAACATCCGACGGTTTGATTGATTGATTCTCATCATAGAATAATATTGCAGTTTTAGATTTTTTTAGTATCCAATCCAATTCACTACAATTATTTTTATCTAAGTTTAATTTTTCACACACAACATCAAACGCATGAAAATAAGTGCCTAAGTTTACTCTTCTTCTTAACCGATGAGATTCGTCCACGAAAACAATATCAAAATCGCCTTTTACTATTTCTGCAGGTCCAATAACCATATTGGCATTTAAGCCTTTAATATTTTTGAATACTTTTTTCAACGTGTTCCTGAACGATGACATAGGAACTACCAAAGCCATTTTAGGATTGGGATACCTTTCCTTCAACTCAATGATTGTCTGTATAAACTCCGTTTCATCATCCCCAAATTCTTTGAAGTTAAAATCTTCATTGCTTGAAATAAGTAACTTGAATAGAAAAACTGCCAGTACAGTTTTGCCTGTTCCTGCCCCACCTTCAACAATCGTATTTTTAAAATTTTTATTCAGTAAACCTTTTAGAATGACCATCAAACCATACTTCTGATCATTGCTTAAAGTTTTATATGGCGAATACTTAAAAAGGTCTGAATTGTCGATGTGTTCAATTGAATGCCGGGATATTCCTACTGCCCTTAACTTATTCCAAATGGATTTAAAAACATCCCAGTAGACTTCTTTCTTTTGATAATAATTGTGGTTGGCGAGTCCAACATTTGCATTAAGCAATTTATACTGCCCATCACCTGAAATATATTTTATCAAATTCGATTCTATATCCAGGGTAGCAGACTTGTTAAACTTTTCGCTTGTAATTACATGTACAGCAGTGAGCTTATTTTTATCATTGTTTTTTAAATGATTTGCCATTCTTGCATACGTATCTGTTGTTTCACCAACGTAAGCTTCTTTTATGTACCCGTCACTTAAAATATAAACGATAGGCCACAGGTCTTTTGCGTAATGACTATTTTTAAAATCATTAAACATAGCTGAGTTAAAGTCGTACCTGTCAATGACAAAATCATTAGTCAACTTCATAATTCAGTATATTTTTTTGCAGTTCCTTTTGCTTTCTCAACAGGATATTTTTCTGCATTCTCCGTGACTTTATTCAGTACAATTTGCTTAACATCGAAACCGTATTTATCAGCCAACAAGAAAGCAAATGCAAATACATCTGCTAATTCTTCCTTTACCTTTTCAGGATTTGCATCTGCCGGATTTTTCCAAAGAAATGCTTCAAGCAATTCACCGGCTTCCACGTTTAATGCAAGGGCCAAATCTTTAGGGTTATGAAATTGCTCCCAATCTCTTTCATTTCTGAATTTTAAAAGCGCCTGAATTATTTCCGGGATATCATTCATTTTAGCTTGGTTTATACATTGTTACAGCTAATTTATATTCATCATCATAAGGCAATTGCAGTTGGGAAAGCATTTCGGGAATTGCCAGTTTCCAACTCACATAGTAGTAAGCCAAAAGTTGATATCCGGAAAAATCTTTTCCTGGAATTGAGTTTACTTTATAGCTATGCCCTTTTGCCGGATTTATACCTTGTGTGCCAATCATTGCGATTTCAAAAGCGATGGATTTTATTTTCTCCTGAGACATTTTATTGAAAAATTGCAGCGCATCTACCATAAACCACATCACAGCCTGGTTGGTTCCGATTGATTCCTGTGTCTCCAGAAAATCTTTTGTTTGCTTTTCCTTGAAATTTTTATCGGTTTCCAGTCCATAAGGATCTGCTTCTATTGAGTCCAGCACTTCTTCAACAGTCTTTGGTCTGCTTCTATAATCTCCCTCATCTGCCAATTCAAAGTAGTTTTCCATTTTAAGATCTTCACCCCAATGTTGCACTATCTCATATTCTTCACCTGGCTTACGATCCTTTCTATAATCCAAATACTCTGCCCACATACGTTCCGCTTCTTTCATCTCAGAATGCGAAGCATTAAATTGCTTTAAAATGTCTATACCATATAGTTCTTTAAATTGAATTGCATTGATTATGTTGAGCACTTTTGAGGCAGAGTGAATATAGCGGGGTGTTAACTTTTCAGCATTTTTATCCGTTACCGCTTTTAGGCCTTCGCTTACTAACTGGTGCAACGAAATAAACTGATACGGTTGTAATTCGGGGTAGTTTTCAAGCAGGTAGTCTTCAATAAACAAATCAATGGGTGCATTAAAAACCTGTGTATTGATACCATCATACAAAGCACCCATAAAGTTTGAAATAGTCAAATCACTTAAACCTTCCCGACTTAATCTTTTTACATCTTTTTCATTGTCTTTCATGAACCGTGCTTTCTTTTCCCGCCCAGACAAAAAGAGCATATTACAATGTTCTTCCCTTGCTTGTACTACAAACTTAAGGTGAACCAACTCGTGCATCTTCAGATGATCAATTGCCGAATGGTTTGGTTTGTATTTTACTAGGTGATAATCCCTTTCATAATATTCTGCAAATTCAATCTTTGCCGCTGTGGGTAAAGCAGTATCCTCTTCAACCCGAATTTCCTTACCGGTTTTTGTTTCCAGGTACGATTTAAATTCTTCAAAAATTGTTAGTCCCTTTCCCTCTTTGCTAAGCTCTTCTGCTAATTTAATTGCTGACTCATATGCTGAATGATACAAGCCATCCTTGGGATTACTGGAAGCTTTCATACATTTAACCGCATAGTCAAAAGCCGCCAATGTATAACCTAATTTATCATTGGCTAAAAACAGTCCATATAACGTATTTGGATAATTTGGATTTAATGCATAGGCCTTTTCCAGATAGCTAATACCTTCCTGAGTTTTGCCCAACTGTAGGAGATTGGCTCCAATATTATTGATAGCAAGATGATCGTCCGGATTTATTTTTAAAGCCTGGTCATAGTATTTCATTGCTGTATCAATATCATTTTTGAATTTAGCAAAGATGTTTCCCATCATGGTTAAAGCATAACCATTTTTGGGGTCCCATTTTAGGGAATCAATCAGGGAGTTAATTGCTTCTTCCTGGTCTCCTTCATCGGAAAGAATCTGTCCCATAATCCGGTGATATTCTGAATTTGCCGGGTTCTTATCAATTAATTTTCGGAGAATTGATTTAGCTTCTTCGTACTTCCCTTTTTCACACAGCGAAACTGTTTTTCTGTAGTCTGCTTCCTGGGAGATAATAGCAGATGTATCAATTTTGATTGTTACCCAATCCTGGTCAATGGTTATCATCGGCTTGTATGGGCCGAAGGTGTAATACTTTTCAAGGATATCGATAATCCGTATGTCATTCTCCCCATTTAATTCAGGAAATATGGTAAATAAGAAGTCATCTATTTTATGAAAAATTTGCATTTGAATGAGCTGGGAATTTTGATTTAAGGATTACCGATTCTTTCCTATCCGGTTAAGTAATTGGTACTAAGAAAATTTCTTTTGCTCAAAAATATACTATTTGGAATAATATATTCCTATTTAGATTTTATCAATATCATTTGGAATTATTAAAAAGGGCTTCTGTTTCACCTTTGCATTGTGATAAATTATATAAGAAACCAGATAAAAAAACGAAGAGTAGAAAAACGTCTCACCCAAAGTGACGTTGCTTTAGACTTAGGTATTACACCTGGTGCATACTCAAAGATAGAAAGTGGGCCGACAGAAATAACGGTTAAAAAATTAGCAGAAATAGCGGCTATTTTGGAAGTTGATATTGCTTATTTTTTTCATCAACAACCTCCTGCCAATAATGTAGAAGACCCTAACAAGTCGTATGGCTTTGCTACTAAAAGAGAACTGGAAGAATTGACCCATACTATTAATAAAATAAAAGAGGAAATAATCAACCTTAAAGCAAGTTTACAAAGCACTGGAGCGGCTAAGAAGAAAAAGAAAATGTAAATGTTCATGCTGTTTTTACTTTGGCCAAGAGGGGTGTCATGCAAGATTATGGGATCATGTAAGCCTACGACGAACTTCCCCCTGCCGCCGTTCGTGTCCCCCAAACCACTCTGCAATGTCAAACCACTTCCCAAACATCTTCTAATAAATCAAAGTTCTCTATTCATTCTATAACGCCGGGAGCATTATAAAAACGTCGGTTGAAAATATTGAAAAGAGTGTTTCGTGCGGATACGAACCATGGCAGCGAGACCCGTTATCCCAGCCTGGTAACTTTGTAATGTTGCCTTCCTTGTTGATATCAGCTTGTTGATTGAGGCAGGCCGGTCATCCCATATACAGCACCTGCCTGTCCGTGCATTTCTTCCCGCTGCGGTTGTTCCGTATTTCAGTAATTTACACCCACATTATGAGACAACTCGCTGCAATATTATTTGCTGACATGACGGGCTACACGGCCCTGATGCAGGAAAATGAACAACTCGCCCGCAATAAACGCAGGCGCCTGAAAGAAGTATTGGAATCAACGATCGGCCAGTATAACGGAAAAATATTACAATACTATGGCGATGGCTCACTCAGTATTTTTAATAGTGCGATTGATTGTGTAGGCTGTGCGATCAATATGCAGCGACAATTACAACAGGAACCAACGGTTGAATTGCGTATGGGTATCCATACCGGTGATGTGATTATAGAAGAAGATGCCATTTATGGGGATGGAGTTAACCTGGCTTCCCGTATTGAATCCCTGGCTGTACCGGGCGGCATTTTTATTTCTGAAAAAGTGCATGATGAAATAAAAAATCAATCTGCGTTCAGCAGCCGGGAGATGGGATATTTTGAATTGAAGAATGTAAAGCAACCTGTTCGTGTATTTGCCATTACCAATGATGGTATTACTGTTCCCGGCCGTGATGAGCTGAGAGGAAAAACAACACAAACAAATAACCGGCTGGCTGTTCTCCCTTTTGTGAATATGAGCGCCGATCCGGAAAATGAATATTTCAGCGATGGCATTACAGAAGAATTATTGAATGCGCTTACCCGGGTGGATGGCTTACAGGTTACATCCCGTACGTCCGCCTTTGCATTTAAAGGAAAAAATCATGATATCCGCGACATCGCTATTCAACTGAATGTAGATAAAGTGCTGGAAGGTAGTGTTCGCAAAGCCGGCAATCGGGTACGCATTACCGCACAGTTGGTCAATGCTGTTGATGGCTATCATATCTGGAGTGAAAACTATGACCGTGACCTGACAGATATATTTGAAGTGCAGGATGAGATCAGCGCTATTATTGCCAACAGGCTTAGAGAAAATTTGTCGCCGAAAGAAAAAGAAGAACATTTGGTAAAACCTGCTACTACCAATATAACCGCTTATACTTATTTTTTGAAAGGGCTTCATTTCTGGAACAAAATAACGCCAGCTGATAGCCGCAAGGCAATCGAATATTTTGAGCAGGCTATTGCCATAGAACCAACGTATGCGCAAGCCTGGGCTATGTCGGCTGCTGCTTATAGCCACCTGGGCTCTTCCGGGCAAATGTTGCCTATGACGGCATTTGAAATCGTGCATCGCAATGCGGATAAAGCGTTGGAGCTGGATAGCACGATTGCTGAAGGCCATATTGCTAAAGCCAGTGCTTATTTGTTTTATGAATGGAAATGGAAAGAAGCCTATGATTGTTTGCAAAGAGCCATCCATTTAAATCCGGGTGCAATTGAAGCATACGAATTGCTGGGTTTTTATTATATCGTGATGGACCAAAAAGAAAAAGCAGTGCAGACCCTGGAAAAAGCGGAACGCATGGATCCGCTTTCTCCTGTAATAACGCAGGCGCTGGGCAATATGTATATTTTCGCAGAACGATTTGACGATGCTATACAACAGGCGGATAAGCTACTGGAAATGAATCCTACTATGCGCATAGGCATTGAAATGAAAGGCTGGGCTACCGGCATGAAAGGTGATTGGGAAGCTGCATTGGTGTTTTTTGAAGAAGTACAACGGCTTACCAGTCACCCGTTGAAGGGATGGATGGGGGCAGGCTTCGCCTATGGCAAACTCGGCATGAAAGAAAAGGTGATGGAAGTGATACGTAAAATGGAGCAACGCCAGGAGGAAGAGCCCGGTGCAGTACTTGATGCCGATCTTGCATCTGCCTGGTTTAGTCTTGGCAACTACGATAAAACATTTTATTATCTCAATCAAACCATTGATAAAAGAATGGGACCTGTCAGCTATTTTCTTGAATACCCCGCCTATCGCGAAATCAAGGATGATCCGCGGTATGATGAACTGAAAAAGAGAATGAAAGTTGAGTGAGAATTGGTTGTTTGGATTCTTCTTCCATGCAACGTCTCCCAACGAGCCTTTGCATGGCCAGGGACGTTGCGCCGTACAGCAGATCCTGGCATTGGGATATTTCAAGTTTATGAATTATTTTTAATCTATGCCTGTAAAGCGAACCATACCTCACAATAGTGGAATTTTCTTCATCACTTTTGCCTGCAATAAATGGTTGCCATTAATTGAGATTACTCTTCCAAGCAACGTCTCCCAACGAGCCTTTGCATGGCCGGGGACGTTGCGCCGTACAGCAGATTTTGGCATTGGGATATTTCAACTTTATGAATTATTTTTAATCTATGCCTGTAAAGCAACCCATACCTCACAATAGTGGAATTTTCTTCATCACTTTTACCTGTCATAATTGGTTGCCTTTAATTGAGATTACAAACGGCTATGATATCATTTACAATTGGTTCGATCATTTAAAAAGTAAGGGCCATTTTATTAACGGATTTGTCATTATGCCAAACCATATTCATGTGTTAATCAGTTTTATTAATTCCAAACAACCCATCAATACGATCATTGGAAATGGAAAGCGGTTTATGGCATATGAAATAATTGAACGACTCAAAATAAATAATGAAATACCACTCCTTGAAAAATTAAGTGACAATGTGGAAGCTGCCAGAAAACAAAACAAAAAATTGCATGAAGTATGGGAATTGTCGTTTGATTGGAAAGATTGCAGGAGCAAACATTTTATTTATCAAAAATTAAATTACATGCACAATAATCCATTTACGAAAAAATGGTCATTGTGTAAAAATCCACTTGAATATAAACATAGCTCAGCCAAATTTTATCTTACGGGAGAACAGGGGTTTTATTCTATCACAAATTTTATGGAAATGGAGGATATAGCGTTTAATGAAGGCAAACAGCAAACATAATTGCCGCAACGTCCTCGCCTTACTCACAAGGCCAGGGAAGAGACGTTGCTCTGAAGGATGGCATATGAAATAATATAAACATAGCTCAGCCAAATTTTATCTTACGGGAGAACAGGATTTTATTCTGTCACAAATTTTATCGAAATAGAAGATGTAGCGTTTAATGATGGCAAACAGCAAACATAATTGCCGCAACGTCCTCGCCTTACTCACAAGGCCAGGGGAGAGACGTTGCTCGGAAGGGAAGGGCGACCCCAATCGCAAGAGCCTCCTCAATGGTGTATAGCACAAGTGTGCAATCCACCCCTGCGGACAGGCTGCAACGATTCCATCCAATGATCCAATACTCACACAAAAAAGTTTTCCTCAAAACCGCTTCCTAACCCCCACTGCCTTATTTTTACACCCCACATGCAATACACCTTTTCCACATACAACCACCAGGACATAACATTCGAAAACTTCCGGTTCACCGACCTTACACATGCGTTTATTTTAACCAATAGCAGCACGCTGCCGGATACGGGCAATCCCCGATTCTTTACCATTCACCCGGAGATGATCCACGTCAATGTGGGTAGTTTCACCAATCCCGGTGGCGGAGTAGTTTTTCCAACGGTAGTGGTGGAATACCGAAAACAACAATTGATACTGTCCTGTGGATGTGATCAGCAAACCAACCAGCTCTGTGATCACCAGGCACAGACACTCTACAACATCATGGAGCGGCCCGACCTGCGCATTTTTTTTGATGAAGCCCTGCGCCACGAAAAGATAAACGCCATCGCCCAACATTACGGCCTGCAAAATGAACCCAATCCCGATGAACATTTTGAACTGGCCTGGGCCAACCGGGAAGTAAGCATTACACCCCGGCTAAAAACCCTGCAACCGGTAAACGAAACAGCCCTTCAACAACTGGCAGCGGAACTGTTGCCGGTAAAAGACCTGCGGGCATTGGCGCAAACAGTAGCAGGCAGTACAAGGATACTCGTATTCAGCGAACACAAATATTACAAACACCTGCAGGTGGGCCTGTACGAAGCAGCTACTACCACCGGCGGAAAAATAAAAAATCCGCTGAAGCCGCTGGATCCGCAGGAGCTGGCCTGGCAAACCAATGAAGTCGCCGAAGTGAAATTTTATACCGGCATTGCTGGCTTCATCAACAACCACAACAAAACACCCGTTGCGGCCGACCTGCAGGCTTTGCGGGCCATTGTACAAAACCCGCTTGAGCTGGCTGCTTATTACCACAGTCCGGCCGTTGCGGAAAACATTGGTGCTGCCAGCCTGGTGCCCGTACAACCGGGCCTGCTACAAACCGGGCTGGAACTGCATGTTTATCTGAAAAATCATTTTTACGAGATCAGCGGGCAACTGGTCATTGGCGACAGCATCTTCCCGCTGAATAAGCTTCCACTCAAATACGGTTATTTTATCCTGGCCGAAAAAACCCTGCACCTGGTGGATAGCCTTGACCTGCTGCGGGTGATGGCTTATTTTAAAAAGCACAACAATATCGTGTTGGTGCATGAATCTAAATTTGAGGAGTTTCGGAAAAACATTTTGTCACCGCTGGAAGATACTATCCGCATTCATTATGCCTGGCTGGCAACCGCCACCAAAGAACAGCTGGAACATCATGGTTTTGATGAACCACCACAACAACTGGTCTATTTATCGGAGGAGGGCCTGCATATTATGATCAGCCCCGTGATGCGCTATGGCGAGGTGGAAGTAAGCGTGCTGAGCAAGCGGCAACTATATGCAAGGGATGAAAAAGACAATGCGTTTATAATAGACCGGGATGAAGTACTGGAGAATAATTTTACCGCACTGATGCTGCAACAGCATCCCGATTTTATGGCGCAGGTTCACCAGCAGGCATTTTATTTAACCAAAAAACAGTTTCTCGAAGATGGCTGGTTCCTGGATGCTTTTGAAGCCTGGGAAGCACAGCATATTAAAATACTCGGCTTTAATGAAATAGATACCAAAAGGTTGAATGCAAACAAGGGCAAGGTGTCGGTAAAAGTTACCAGCGGGCTGGATTGGTTTAATACCGACCTGGAAGTACGCTATGGCAAACAAAAAGCAAGTCTGCGCCAGTTGCATAAATCGCTGAAGAACGGGAGCAAATATGTAACGCTGGATGATGGCACCCTGGGCATGTTGCCTGCGGAATGGATTAAAAAAATGGCTAAGTATTTTGAGGTGGGTGAACTGGTGGAAGAGGAGCTGCGGATACCGAAAGTAAATTTTTCTGCCGTGCAGATTTTGTATGAAAAAGAAATGCTGAGCGCTGAAGTACAGGAGCAACTGGATTTGTACAGCAGCAAACTGGCCGGTTTTGAATTCATTGAAACAGTGCCATCGCCGGAAGGGCTACACGCCGAATTGCGGCACTACCAGCAACAGGGATTAAACTGGCTCAACTTCCTCGATGATTTTGGTTTTGGCGGTTGCCTGGCAGATGATATGGGCCTGGGTAAAACAATACAGGTAATTGCTTTCATGCTCCTCCTTCGTAAAAAACACGGGCATCAAACACAGTTGGTGGTAGTACCTACCTCGCTGATTTTTAACTGGCAGGAGGAACTGGAAAAATTTGCGCCTTCGTTGAAACTGCTCACCATTCATGTCAGCAACCGGGTGCGGAACAATCATAGCTTTAAAGAATACGATGTGGTGCTCACCAGTTATGGCATGCTGCTATCGAATATTCATTTTATGAAGACTTTCCGGTTTGGCTATATTTTCCTCGATGAATCGCAAAACATTAAAAACCCGGATTCGCAGCGGTACAAAGCCTGCAGGTTATTGCAGTCGAAAAACAAAATGGTACTAACAGGCACACCCATTGAGAACAATACTTTTGACCTGTACGGACAATTGTCCTTCGCCTGTCCGGGCCTGTTGGGCAACCAGCAGTATTTTAAAGATATTTATTCTCAGCCCATTGATAAGTTTGGCGATACCAAACGTGCGGTGGAGCTACAACAAAAGGTGAGTCCGTTTATTTTGCGCCGCACCAAAAAACAGGTGGCCACCGAATTGCCGGAGAAAACGGAAATGATCATCTATTGCGAAATGGGGGTGGAGCAACGCAAAGTATATGATGCCTACGAAAAGGAATTCCGTAATTACCTGTTGGGCCAGCCCGAAGAGGACCTGCGCAGGGATAGTATGAATATTTTGCAGGGCCTCACCAAAATGCGGCAGATCTGTAACTCACCTGCTTTGCTAAATGATGATGCTTTTTATGGCGATACCTCTGCAAAAATAGAAGTATTGATTGAACAGATCGAAAGCAAACACCGGCATCATAAAATATTAGTCTTCTCCCAGTTTGTAGGTATGCTCGATTTGATTAAAAAAGAACTGGCGGCTAAATACATACCATGCGAGTGGCTGACCGGCCAAACAAAGGACCGTGCCGCAGCGGTAAATTCCTTCCAGCAAAATGACGACATCCGCGTATTCCTGATCAGTTTAAAAGCAGGTGGCACCGGTCTCAATTTAACCGAAGCAGATTATGTGTATCTCGTAGATCCCTGGTGGAACCCGGCCGTAGAGAACCAGGCCATTGACCGCTGTTACCGTATCGGCCAGGAAAAACATGTGGTAGCGGTTCGCCTGATTTGTCCCGACACCATTGAAGAAAAAATAATGAAATTGCAGGCGGCCAAAAAAGAACTGGTGAACGATCTGATCAAAACCGATGTGAATATGCTGAAGCGGCTAACGAAGGTGGATTTGCTGGAATTGATGCCCCCGGCCCCTAAAGGGGAGTTCTACGAACAGTAAACTGCATAGCCACAAATTTTAAAAGTGTAGCTATGCAGTTTTTTACAGGAATGACCCTTTTCAGACGACAAGTCCACCCCTTCCTGAAGGGGGTTATACGAACCGTGAAATGCATAGCCACAAACTTAAAAGTGCAGCTATGCAGTTTTTTACAGGAATAACCCTTTTCAGACGACAAGTCCACCCCTTCCTGAAGGGGGCTATACGAACCGTGAAATGCATAGCCACAAACTTAAAAGTGCAGCTATGCAGTTTTTTACAGGAATGCTCCTCTTTAGACGACAAGTCCACCCCCGTCCCCTGAAGGGGAGTTCTGCGAACAGTAAACTGCATAGCCACAAATTTTAAAAGTGCAGCTATGCAGTTTTTTACAGGAATGACCCTTTTTAGAAGACAAGTCCACCCCTTCCTGAAGGGGGTTATACGAACCATGAACTGCGTAGCCACCAACTTAAACTTGCAGCTATGCAGTATTCTACCGGAATAACTCCCCTTTAGGGGCTGGGGGCAGAACTACCTTCCCGGTGCCACCACTACCTTACTCATCAACCGTTCCCCGGTCTGCCTTACAAAAGCGGTCAGTACATAGATGCCTGGCTGCAGTTGATCGATCCGGAGATCCCCGGTAACAACAGCCATCCATCTTTTTACTTCCTTGCCGGTATTATCATTCAATATTATGTCTACCGGGCCGGTGCTGCCAGGCATGGTTACCTGCACATTTCCATTGGAAGGGTTGGGGTATACCAGTAAGCTGATCTTTCCACCGGTATTTTTGATAAACCGGGTTTCGCTGAAATTGCTTTTCCCGTCACTGTCGATTTGCTTAATCCTGTAAAAGACCTGGCTTGCGCCTGCAAAATCATCTCTGTCATCATAGCTGTAATTCAGCAACAGGTCGCTGTTACCATTCGCGGCAAGAGAAGGCACAAAGGCGACAGACCTGAAATCTCCGCCCGGCATCCTTCGTTGTACCTCAAATCCCCGGTTGTTTAGTTCTGTAGCAGTTTGCCACCGGATCATTACTTTGTCTTTTGCCTTTACTGCAGTAAAATCTTTAAACTTAACCGGCAGCGGGCCACAACTGTTTTGAAGGGTGGCTATAATGGTATTGGGGCTTCCCTGGAACGTTACTTCCACCAGGAGTGGCCTGGTAAACAAATAAGCGTTGGCATAGGATAGGTCGGCCAACATGTAATAACTGATGGGTGAAATATAAGTGCTGTATGCAGGAATATTGATCGTATTACCAGTAAATACCAATGAATCGGATGGATCCAATACCCCGGCGGGAGGATTATCCAGGTAAAGATGATACTGAACCTGGTTGAGTGCCGGTCCGTTGTTCTGAATAAATACCTGGAACTTCGGTGGTTTTGTACAATGAATCAACCCGGTAACCTTTACGTCATTAATAACAATCCGGGCACCCTGGGTAGCGCAATGCACATTCTTACCGTTGCCTGACTGGCTGGCCCAGATATCAAATAAAATGGTTTGTGCCCCTGTGCAGGACGGCAATGTAACGGTGATATTCTGAACGGTCATCCTTTCCACCAGCGTATTATTCAGGTGAACTTTCGATAGCGACAACCCGGCTTGTGGTGGTAATGTATAGGATGGATCGGGATGATACACGCTGCCGATAAAAGCATTATTGGAATGATTGTCATCGATAACCATGGTTGCCAGGACATTTGCCAGGTCAGCGGCTTTTGGGTAAGCATTGGGGTTTTCATACATATTGGCCCAATTTGCCGCAGGGCTGTGGTAGCCGGCTTCCGTCCACAAATGGATATAGGCATACTTGTTTCCACTATTGATTTCCTGTGTCCAGGATAAATCAAAATTTACTTCGCAGGTGCTGGCATTTACACTATTCAACTTTAGTTTCAGGTCGGAAATAGTGCATTGGGCCTTGGAATGATTAAAAATACCAGTTGCAAAAAAGAAGGCTAAGAGGTAAAATAGCTTTTTCATAAAAAAAAATTTGAGGTGAACAATTTTTTTTTATCTCCCGGGAGAAAGGATATTAAAACACAGGTAATGGGATCTGGGGTAGTTTTGAATAGGTAGGATGGGATGTTTCCGCAGCATTGATCGTGAACTACTTCGGAAAGAACCACAAGATTACCAAAAGCCGGATAAAAAATGAATGACGGACAGGGGTTGAAAGGATGATATTCATCAGTAGCCCGAAAGTTGAAAGGATGCTTTAAAAATGGTCGCATTGGGTTGCCGGACTTTTTTATAGCATGCAATTGTTGACGGCACCCTTCGATAAATCCGGCAACACAACGGCACGATTTTATATTCCTGTTTTTATAAATAATAAAAACCAGGGGATAATAAATGGTTGCACGGCTTTTTATAAAGTTTGCTGATCCAAATTTATTTCACCTTAAATTGAGATTAAAATTGATTGTTATTTCAGAAAATGCCGTAAACTTTAAAGCAGCTTTTGAAGCGTTGCCGGGCATCATTGCACTGGTAAAGGCTGATGCACCGTATTTTACCATACTGGCAGTTACACACGAATATGTAGAGGCAGCCGGGCTTCCCAAATCACTACTGATCAATAAGCCATATTTTGAATCATACCCGGTTAATCCGGATGACCCGGATTTTACAGGCAGAAGCAAGCTCCTTGCATCCTTTGAGTACGTAATTACCCAAAATGAGGAACACCATTTGCCGGTGCAGCGCTTTGATACGGTAGGCCAGGATGGAGGGTTTACGGAGCGCTACTGGAAGGCCGTTAACAAACCGGTAGTGGACAACAATGGCCAGGTGATATACATTATTCACAGTGCAGAAGAAATTACCGAAAAGATAAAAGTCAGCAAAAATGCTGCAAAACTCAGGTTGTTCGAACAGGCTCACAAGGTATTTATGCAGGCCCCTGTAGCCATTCATATTTTTAAAGGGCCCAGCCTGGTGATTGAACTGGCCAATGAACCCACATTGCAGCAATGGGGCAAGGAAAGTGATGTAACCGGCAAGCCGCTCGCAGATATCTTACCGGAACTGGAAGAGCAGGGATATATCCGGTTACTGATGCAGGTGCTGGAAAGCGGGGAGTCTTATACGTCCTATGAAAGTCCGGTAATGCTGGTAAAAAATGGAAAAAAAAACCTGGCCTATTTAAATTTTGTGCTACAGCCTTTTTATGAAGATGACCTGGCCAGGCCTGCCGGAGTATTGGTTTTTAGTACCGACGTTACTGAAAGGGTAACGATTAAAAAAGAACTGGCCGGGAAAGAACAAAGCCCGCAGCTTGCCATTGAAATTGGCGGGTTGGGGGTGTACACGGTTGATCTGAATAACAATACGGTTACTTACTCAGCACAGATAATGCATTGGTTTGGATTTACTAAAGCCAATGTATTACTGCAGGATATTACTGCCATGGTACATCCTGATGACAGGGCGGCGGTGAAGAAGGTTTTTGAAGATGCCATTGCCGGAAAAGCAGACGGGAAACACGACTTGGTTTACCGGGTTGTACATCCAAAAAACGGTGCCATCCGCTACCTCCGTTCCATTGGCCAGGTGCAGTTTGAAGCAGGTAAGGCAAACGCTGTATCAGGCATCATACAGGAAGTAACCATGCAGCAATTGTCTGCCAAAAAAATGGAAGAAAGTGAAGAAAGATTTCGTACCATGGCAGAAGGAACTGAAATTTTAATTGCCGTTGCGGATGAAACCGGCCAGGTTACTTATTTCAACAAAGCCTGGCTGGAACTAACGGGCCAGCCTATGGATGTTTTACTAAACCGGGGCTGGGCCGAACTGGTGCATCCGGAAGACAGCCCACATTTTTTGAGGTTATACCAGGAAGCGTTTACAAAAAGAGAATCCTTTACCGGTGAATTCCGTATCCTCAACAAGGAAGGGGAATACCGCTGGCTGCTGGCCAAATTGCCGGTACGCCTCCGGCCGGATGGAACCTTTGCAGGCTATATCAGTTCTGCCGTAGATATTACCAGCCGCAAACAAGCCGAGGAAGCCTTGCAACAAAATGAAGCGCAGTTCAGGGCATTGATAGCCGCCGCCCCGGTAGCCATCGGGCTTTTTATGGGAAGAGACCTGGTGATTGCAATGCCCAACCAGGCATTTATAGATATTGTAGGAAAGGGTGCCGGCATTATAGGAAAGCCTTTGGCGGAAGCAATGCCCGAGTTAAGCAACCAGCCCTACCTGAAAATATTGGATGATGTGTATACCAGCGGTAAAATGTATCAAACCTTTGGCACCCCGGTTAATATTGTACAGAATGGTGTAATGAAATATGGGTTTTACGATTTTAGTTATACCCCGCTGTTTGATGCCCGGTCAAAGGTATATGCGATACTGGATATTGCGGTGGATGTAACCGACCAGGTAATTTCAAAAAGGGCATTGGAAGAAAGCGAACAGAACCTGCGCAATACCATATTGCAGGCGCCGGTGGCCATGTGCATTTTCAAAGGGCCCGGTTTTATCGTAGATATCGCCAATGAACGCATGCTGGAGTTATGGGGAAAACCGGCTGATGCCGTAATTCACAAATCCATTTTTGAAGGATTACCCGAGGTAAGGAACCAGGGTTTTGAGAGCATCTTAAACAATGTGTACCATACCGGTGAAACATTTGCTGCCCATGAGTTACCGGTAAACTTACCCAGGAATGGAAAAGTGGAAACCGTGTATGTAAATTTTGTGTATGAAGCCTTCCGGGAAAAGAACGGAACCATTTATGGCATCATGGCCATCGCCGTGGAAGTAACGGAACAGGTATTGGGCCGAAAAAAAGTGGAAGCAAGTGAACAACAGGTTCGCAGCCTGGTAGAAAGCGCACCATTCCCCATCGGCGTTTATACCGGTAAAGAAATGAGGATACAATTATTAAACCAGGCCATCATCGATACCTGGGGTAAGGGGCCGGATTTAATTGGAAAATTATATTCAGAGGTATTGCCTGAATTAGTTAACCAGGAAGTATACGAACAGCTGGATGCGGTGTTTACCACCGGCACTCCCTTTCATGCAAAAAACCAGCGCATCGATTTACTGATGGATGGCAAAATGCAAATCTTTTATTTCAATTATAGTTTTACACCGCTTTTTGATGCGAACGGCAATGTGTATGGGATTATGAATACAGCAGCCGATGTCACCGATTTAAACCTGGCCAAACAAAAGGTGGAGGAAAGCGAAAGAAATTTCCGCAACCTGGTGATGCAGGCGCCGGTCGGTATCTGCATTGTAAGCGGTACGCCGCTTAAAGCAGCAGTGGTTAACGATTCTTTTATTGAAGTAACGGGCAAAAGCCGTTCAGCCTTTGAATCTGCCCTGTTCTGGGAAGTGATACCTGAAGCTGCCGGTTTTTATGAACCTATTTTGGAGAATGTCTTTAAAACGGGCGTTTCCTACCGGGGGCGGGAGCATGAGGTAATGCTGATCCGAAACGGCATTGAAGAAACCATATTTGTAAATTTTGTGTTTGACCCGGTAAAGGAAGAAGACGGCAGCGTTGGCAAGGTAATGATACTGGTAATTGAAGTAACCCAACAGGTGCTGGCAAGGCAAAAGATTGAGGAAGTAGTGGAGCAGCGGACCAAAGAACTGGCAGAAGTGAATAAAGAATTGCAACAAAATAATGAAGAACTTGGTCAGTTTGCCTATATCGCTTCGCACGACCTGCAGGAGCCGTTGCGAAAGGTGATCACTTTTACCAATATGCTGAGAACTAATCTCGGCCAGTTAGACGAACGGTCTGCAACATACCTCGACCGGATTACGGTGAGCACAAAAAGAATGTCGCACCTGATACAGGATGTACTTGATTTTTCGCAGCTTTCCAAAGGAACGATATCCTTTAGCCCGGTAAACCTTAACCAGGTAATGGAAAATATCACCGGCGATTTTGAACTGCTCATTGAACAAAAAGGCGCAACGGTCAGTTACCAATCGCTGCCCACCATTGATGCGGTTCCCTTGCAGATGCAGCAGTTATTCAGCAACCTTTTTTCCAATGCGCTAAAATTTAACAGGCCCGGTATCCCACCGGTGGTTACCATTTCATCCAGGCGGTTAATGGAAAAAGAAAAACACCAGCACCTGGGGCTATTACCCGGCACCGGTTATTGGATGATATCGGTCCAGGATAATGGCATTGGTTTCGAACAGGAATATGCAGAACGGATATTCAATATTTTTCAGCGATTGCATGGCAAAACAGATTATGCCGGCACCGGCATCGGGTTGGCACTATGTAAAAAAATTGTACAAAATCACCATGGCGAAATCACCGCGGTATCAGTTGTTGACAAGGGGGCTGTTTTCAATATCATACTTCCTGAAAAACAGGCGGGTAAAATGAATGGGTAGATGTAGCTGAGAGGAGCGATACATTCTAAAGCCATCTGCAAATTGAACACATTTCATCCGTATGGCGGCTAATCCATAAATAACTCCACCGCAAAAATGGCCGCCGGTAACTGCGGCAAGTTATTGGCGTTGAAGATTTATTTTTTCAGTTGGTAGTAGTGGCTTATAAAATCGGGGGGAATGCTTTGACAGGTATAGTTAAGGGGGATATCTGCAGGCCGCTTAATGACTTATGAATAACAATACAAAATGTATAGTGTTATAGGGTTGATTTTAAAGCGGTGAATATTTTGAGTTGGCTCGTTTTATAACGTATATATTTGTGTTGCCTGCAAGGCTAAAGCAGCTTCACTCTTCGACACTAAAATTGCTAAGAACATTGTTTTATTACATCGACGCAAAACATAAATAATATTATGGCTTACACGACAGGGAAATCAAAATCGCTTGACGACATCACTTTAGATGACGCTTTAAAATACCCTATTTGGGAATGGGCGTTAGATGAAGAAGGCGAAGACGGGCAAGATGAAACCTGGCAACGACCAATTATTGACACAGAGAATGTAACTGACGACATTTACAATCCAACCATAACTATAAAAATTAAAGACACAGAATTATTTGGCTCGGCTGAGTTTGACAACGAGACACAAAGCTTATCTGCAATTTCAATCTGGTTCGACAACGAATGGAAAATTCTAAACCAAACACAAATCAAGACACCAATTATTTTTATTGCAATCCCAAAAATTGACGGAGTTCAAAATGTTGAATTTCTTTGTGAAAGCTTATCAAGTGACAATGCAGAACGACAATAGACATTAACTCGACAATAACCCTGTTTTCAAAGCCCAGCAGGCAACATTGGGTTTGCTGCAAGGCTGGCTGGACATTGGAGCAATTGGGCATTTTATCGCTACTCTTCTTCATCTGGGCTGGACGTATAATGTTGAGCTTTTGTTTGTAAACCTGTACTTTTATATCTTTATTCAGCAGCGGTTCCGGGCTGGACGAGCAATGAATTCCAGCCCTGCAGCAAGCCCTGCTCGTTAGCGGTCATTGTAAGCCGACACTTCACGACCTCAATGTATGAATGATGCACATCTTTCCCAAAATTGTGTAACAATTCTTAAAATTTAAGCCTCAATCTTTGCGGAACGGTTATTGAACTGCATTTAAAAACATTGTCTTAATTAAAAAATAAATCTTATGGAACAACAAATTAAGAATCCAAACAATCCTGTTATTTGGTTTGAAATTTATGTGGATGACCTTAGCAGGGCACAGAAATTTTACGAAACGGTTTTGGACATTAAGATGCAAGACCTGCCTGACCCCAATAATACGGATATTAAAATTGCAGCCTTCCCCATGAAAATGGATTCGCCAAACGTAAGTGGTTCACTTGTTAAAATGGAAGGTATAAAAGCCGGTGGCAACAGTACAATTGTTTACTTTGACAGTGCAGATTGTGCCAAAGAAGAAGCTCGGGTAGAAAACGCAGGAGGCAAAATATTTAAGAAGAAAATGACCATTGGTGAGTATGGATTTATGTCGCTATGCACAGACACTGAAGGGAACATGTTTGGATTACATTCAATGAATTAGCAGCCAAGT
>JANPIJ010000392.1:0-23543 GCA_031424955.1 Ferruginibacter sp.
CAACCGCGTTTCATTTAGCTATTGAAAATTTCTTCAAAAATGTTAACCAAAATCATCAGGAGGATTTAAAAACCCTGATGTCTTTGAAATTTCAATTTTTTGATAAAAAAGATTCACTAATTTATCCCTTGTGAAGTATAACGATTCCCTTGCGGCTATACTTTCCCGTAATGATGTCAATTTCAAAAAAGCGACTCAACATATTTCATTCTTTTCAACTTAAATAACAACACCATGGCCAATATTTATGCCTTGCTTACAGGCATTAACAACTACCCCATCAAACCCCTGCAGGGTTGTATCAATGATGTAAATGCATTACAGGAATGTTTAACGACCATTTATGGCAACAGCAATTCTCTGCATATAAAAAGGTTGACGGATGATGATGCTGACAAGCCAACCCGGGAAAATATGATCGCCGCTTTTGATCATTTTAATGATGCGAAAGAGGGTGATGTTTGTTTGTTTTATTATAGCGGGCATGGATCTTTTTCCACGGCGCCACAGGAATTCTGGACCGATACCAGTGGCTTTGTTCAATCCTTTGTTTGCGAGGATAGCCGCCTGCCCGGTGGCAGGGACCTGGTAGATAAGGAAATGAGTTTTTTGATCTGGAAGACCATGATCGATAAACCAAAAGTTACGTTTGTTGCCATCACCGATTGCTGCCACTGCGGTACCATCACCAAGGCCATTGACAACAGCGGTGTTACAGAAAGGATGGTGCCGGGAGATTCATCGGTGCCTTCAAACCCTGAAGATTACCTTGGCTTTGATTTTTCCATGGAAGTAAATAATAAAAAGCTTCGGGCCTACCATATTTCCAAAGATGATACAACCGGTAATAAAAGAATTACGGTAAGCAGGGGCAACCACATACACCTGGCTGCTTCCAGGGATAGCCAGACATCCAAAGAGCTCAATATAGATGGGAAAAAAAGAGGGGCATTCACTCATTCACTGATAAAAACACTCTATAGCTGTGGCGGAAAAATAAGCTATAAAGAACTGGTGGATAAAACGCTGATACTGGTAAAAAATATAGTACCCGATCAGAACCCCGACATCAATATTATTGGTGACCTGTTGCCTGCTGAAAAGGAGAAGATATTTCTATCACAGGAGGTTTCCGTATTTAACCCGGAGTACCTGGTGTACTACGATCCAAAATACAAATGGTGTATTAAAGCCGGCAGCATGCACAATGTATCTGCAGGGGATAAAATCCATATTAAGGGCGTTTGCGATTCGGCAGTTACCGGCAGCCCTTCACCGGAATTTTCTACCATTAAAGTGCAACCGGAACTGGGAGACAGCAAGACCACGTATTTTGCTGCGGTAGAAAGGCAACCCAATCAGCAGCAACTGAAACTATCTTTTGCTGCGGATATAGATGCCGGAATCAAAAGCCTGATTGAAAAGGAGAGTGACCATTCTCCCTCAGCACTCGTGCATATTTTAACAGAAGGATCCGGGCAATATATCATTCGTTCCAATCAGCAGCAGGAAGCTTTTATAACACTGCCCGGTAGCGAAACGCCTGTTTTTAAAACCAAAACTATTACTGACAATACCGAAGCGGTAACCTTTTTAAATGAGGTAGAAACGGTCGCCAAATGGTTGCATTTGCAGGAGTTCAATAATCCTTCCTCGGGCTTAACCAATAAGGATTATCATTTAAAACTCTATAGATCTGCAACTGGTGGAAATTTTGAAGCAGTAAAAGAAATAAAAGTTTTAAACGACCTGTACTATACAAAAGATGGGGAAGATTGGGTAAGTCCCGCCTTTAAATTGTTAATCTCAAATACCAGTAGTCAAACCCTGTGGATATCCAATGCCTACCTTGAATTTAACTATGGAATTACCATCGATTATTTTGAAAGTAAAATGGAGATAAAGCCTGGCGGGGAAGGCTGGTTAACATTCACGAAAAACACCACGGCTACCGATATCATCTATCTTTCCATTAATGATGAATACCAGCAACTTGGCTATAACGAAACCACCGAATACCTGAAATTATTTATTTCCACCGATAAAATTCCCATGGATGGTTTGGAACAGGAAGGACTGGAATTGAACCCTGCCGTGAAAGATGTTCGGTCCAAAAGTCCGGGTGGGCAGCCTTCCAATAAACCATTTGCCACCAAAGAATGGAAGACTGAAACGATTGGATTCAGAATTATTAAGCCAATGACGGAAACTGCCATCACCGAAGGAAAAGCTACTGAATTGAATGGCATTACCATTGAAGCACATGCGGGCTTAAATGCTAAAGTGAGTATAGTCGGATCTGATAAAATTTCCCGGGTGTATGATTACCTCTCCAATGCTGCGGAAACTAATTTAAAATCGCTGGATGCAAAGGGAATTAAAGCAACTGATTTTATAGCGCCGCCACATGAAGCCAACAGCAATTCTTACCTGGTGCCCTTCGACCTGGTATCAGATGGCACAAGGTCAGGAACACCAATGGATGTGCTGGAACTGAGCGAGGTGGCAAACAGGGATGCAGTGAATGGTGAAAATCCGCTCATCATACAAACGGCCACTACCCGGTCGGCAGATGATGACCATATTATTCCCATGGGCTATGATCCGGAAACCAAATTATACTACCCGGTAGGCTATACCGCAGCGGACGGAAGGATATACATTGAAACATTGCCCGAAGAAACGGCCTCCGATTCGGTGATTACCCAAAAGAGTTTTTTTGGCTCTATTAAAATTTATTTTCAAAAAGTAATCGGGCAAAAGCTGGGATTCGGATATGACTATCCACGACTGGCGATAGTAGATGTAAATGATCAACTGGATGTAAAATATGAAAGCAGCCAGTCAAAGGTGGAAGACGCGGTGAAACAGGCCGATGAAATCATCATTTTTATTCATGGCATCATCGGCGATACCGAGGGGATGGTAAAATGCATCAAAACAAAAATGGATGCAACCGGAAATACGTTGGCGAAAACTAAAACGCAGGTGCTGGCATTTGATTATGAAAACCTGAACACGCCCATTGAAGAAAATGCGCAAAAGCTGGGGGAAAGATTAGCGGGAGTTGGGTTAACCGAAGGCCATCAAAAAAAGCTGGTCATCATCGCACACTCTATGGGAGGGCTGGTAAGCCGGTACTTTATTGAAAAACTGGGGGGTAATAAAATAGTAACCCAATTGGTAATGCTGGGTACGCCCAACAATGGCACACCATGGGTGGATGTAAGGGATATGGCAGAAACCTTACTGACCTACGCCATAAATGGTGCCGCATTGCTAAAACCATGGATGTTTATTTTATCCGGCATCGGCAAAATAGCCACCAATGTACAGGTGAGTTTCAAACAGATGGATCCCATAACAGGTATTTACCCGGTGCTGAATAAAGGAGAAGCCCCCGAGATGCCTTACACCGTAATCATGGGCAATACGCAGCAGATCATTGTAAACTATGACGGTACTTCCAACATGGTCAGCAAATTGTTCCGGCGTATTAAGAAGCGTGGTGTGTATGATGCATTGGATGCGGTACTTTTTAAAAAACCGAATGACATTGCTGTTACTGACGAAAGCATTTCTACCTTAGCTACCACGTCAACCTGGAATTCAAAACCCGCCGTACATGAGGTGCCATGTGACCACATGAATTATTTTGTGAATAAAGAGTCGCTGAAGATTATTTACGACCGGCTGAATGCTTTATAAAAAAAGATAGAGCGGGTTGGAAAATATGAAGACATACAGGAAATGTTTGCTGGTAAATACATATAAAAAGAGAAGGCTTACAGTCTGCTCTTTGCTTTTGTGTTTGGTGTATTGTTGCCGGTATCCTTTGTGCGGCTCCATTTGGCGAACCTTTACCTTCTAACTCTTCGGCCTCATAAACTCATTACTCATTAGCAGGAGACGGGTTGCCCCGGTGGCAGGTATTACAGCTTACCACATTCAGGTATTCAGGCTTCTTAGTACTGTCATAATAAAAATAGGTCTTGTTAATATGAATTGTCATGCGTATCATTTTACGGGCCTCCTCTTTCATGCTATTGTCCAGGGCAAAATCGATTGTATCTTTTGTAGATGCAATGCCCGTGAAATCTTTTGGCGGCACATGACAAAAATCGCAGGAAACTTTCAATGCCCTGGTATATGCTTCCATTATACTGTCCAGTTGTCTTTCGCTGATGTCCTGGGGGAGCACTTTCAGGTTCCTGTATTTTTTGTTTGGGGTAATGGTAGCGGCTGTAGCCAGTATGGCAAGTGACGTAAGTATTATAATCGTTCCTGTTTTTTTGTGCCGGGCCATTCATTATTTTTTAAAAAGATAAAGTAATCATTTGTGGGATAATGGTTCGTCTGTTAAAATTCCTGTCATTCTTTTTTGACAAACAATTTTGTCGGTAAAATATAAAAAGAACTAAAATGCCTGGTAAAAATCAGAAACCTGCCATCCCTGGTAATATAAGGAAAGTTACCAGACATATCGCCTTTGATAATGTCTCCAATATATTTTGGTCTTGTCCACTTTTCCTCAATTTTGGTTGATAAATATAATTTAGCCTCTTTCCCTTTATCAGAAATAGTCATAATCATGTATTCTTCATTTGGAGAAACGCAAATCTCCCAGAAAGTTTTTGTGGTATCAACAATGCGCAAGTGATTAATATAATCAAATAACACTGGTTTTTGATAGGTGCCATCTTTATATTCCATTTTGTATGTCAGTGTTTTGCTCCAGTCAGGTGTGTTAGAAGTGAAATATATATTTCCGTTTTTTGTGATACAGGGTTGTGAGTTATAATTGTACATCAGGTTAGCCTGCTCAAATGGCATTGGCTTTTCCCAAACGCCATTTATTTTTACAGAATGCCAGAAATTAGCATTCGGTTTTTTGCTACTGTCTGCAGGAGTTCGCCGGTATGACATAAAGAATAATTTGTTCGTTTCAATTGCTGAAACCATTGGATACAAATCTGAACTTGTATCCGAAAAATTTATTTCTTTGGCTTCACTCCATTTGTTTTCTAAGAAAGTGGTTTGAAAAATTCGATAATCCTCTGATTCCGGCTTCTTATGACGGAAGAAATAAAAAGTGGAATAATCCTCAGAAAAGCTACCCTTATAAGTATTCCCTTTTAATGCTATTTCCTGTGCAAAAAGGGAAGGCCTGTCTATGTTCTCAAAATTATTGAATATGGTATTATATTTTGAAACTGTACGGCATGACATTGAAACAATAGCTAACACAATAAACACTGCGAATGATTTAATTGTATGCATAGCCTAAAAAGATCGATGGTTATAAATCATGAATTGTTCGGGGTCAACATGCAAGCTAAAACTTTTATAAAGCCGCCAGTATTACTACAAACTATTCTGCCTTATAAATTCAACTGGTTTATCATCATTTGCATATGCTCCTTTAATTTTTCAGATGCCTTTTCGTTTTTAATGACGGCTTCTGCCAAAGCAATTTTTTCTTCTTTTGTTAAATCATCCATGCTTTTTTCTTCATCCCGCAATATTTGCTGTATAGCCTCATCCGTCAATACCAGTTGCATCAGTTCCGTCTCCAGCATTTCTTCTTCCATATTTTCCTGTTCGTCCATTGCTCTAAGCCCAAGCACTACCTTGAAAAAGGGGAAAAAAACTTTGTCTTTACCCTGCTTTACGAGATCGCCTGGTTTGGCTACAGGTATTTCAAGCATATCAGCCGCACGCAATATGCCATTGCCATAATATTTTTTATAATCATCATCAAAATTTCCATCATCCGTATTGATCTCTTTTGCCGCTGAATCAAACAGCGCTTTACGAATAGCTTCCACCCGCATCCATGGTTCGGGCAACGCTTCCAGGGCATCATAATTTTTTGAATAATACAAAGCGGCTGCCGAAGCTACCTGCGGTGTGGCGGAAGAAGTGCCATCGCCCCGGATGCCCACTATATCATCATACCGGTAAGTGGCCCAGGGCATATTGGGTGTATAGGCGGCAATGGCTGTATTCATCAGCGATTGCGGACCATAATTGCCTTCCATAATATGAAAGCTGCCGGCTCCTTTTGGTTTTGCATAAGGCGATTTGTCATAGGTAACGCCGCATGCCGCCACTACCCGGTTAAAACGGGCCGGGTAAATCATGGTACGGGTGGGAAGTTTTTTAAAATTGTTTCCGGCAGCCGTTACTATAAAAATACCTTTTTCATAAGCGGCGTTTACCAGGTCGGCCCAAGCCCGGGAGGCTACTCCGCCCATACTCATGGTGATTACATGCACCCGGTTATTTTCATCATTGTATAATTCGTTCACTACATAATCAAGCGCTCTTACAAATGCCCCTGACTTAAATAATACCACACTCTCCGCAATCCGGATGGGAACAATTTCAATACTGTCGTACAAGCCAATATAATCATCAAATTCAATATCCTTAATGGCCAGTTTACTACCGGCGAGTATGCTTAATGTACCAGTACCATGCCCCGGCATTTTTAAGGTGCCACTGTCAAACCGGTCTTCTGCGTTGTTCCACCGGTCTTCCTCCCCTTCCACAAAATTTCGCTGCAGGTCTGTCCGGATCATATTTTTTATCGCTGGAAAAGAAACATGCTTTTTCGAATAGCCTGTATCAAAATGGGCAATTCTCACTACTTTTTTATTGGAAATAGAGGCCACCGCTTCTCGCGCTTTTTTTAACTGTGAAAAATCATCACCCAGGTGCCAGATAGAAGGCCGTGCCGGGCTGGGCCAGTAATCAATAAATTTATAATAGCTATCTTTTGGGGAGTCCCCTTTTTCTTCTACCTCCTCCTGGTATTTGTAAAAAGCTTCCGCCGATTCAATGTCGGGTTCTATGAAGGAATACTCCTGGTTTTCAAAAATGGCTTCATGGGCTTCATCCCAGGGAGTTGGAGCCGCAGAGATATTGGGCACAATTTTGATGGGGTCATTTTCCTCAGCCATCATTACTCCTTTTTCTGTTGAGTCAAAATCACGGGAGGTTGTTTTTAACCGTACGATTAGTTTTGAATTTACGGGCATATAATATCAATTTATTGAGTGTATGGAAGGCTGTTTATTTTAATAGCAATTGTCATTTTAGAATAAAGAAAATCTGAATGGAGATGCGACTTTAAATGTAGATAAATAAACATATTTAAACAAGAGCAGCCTGTTTATTTTTTCAATGCGTCTTTACAATTGCCGGGCAGGGTAAAATGCTACCAGTACGTTGATGGATAAATGTTGATCCGGATTATATCGAAAAAATTAAAAGAGCGGCAAAAGGGATTCGAACCCTCGGCCCTTAGCTTGGGAAGCTAATGCTCTACCAACTGAGCTATTGCCGCTTTTGTACCATCTTTTCCAATGGCTAATTTACTGTTTATTTTGATCATTCGTAAAAAATATCCGGCATGGCATTGCCGGCATTCCCGTTCTGTTTATAGATATCAGTATCTTTTTTTTAAATGAAAATTTATCACCCGTAGAATAAACAGTATATTTCAAATCAGAAGCTACAACATAAATATTTTACACTATGGCTACTCCTGTACAAAATAAACTGGCGGTAAGTATACTGTTACGCATGCATCCGCTGCAACGGATATTGCTCAGCCTCGGTTTTTCATTGATTACCTGGTTAATTATTCGTCATTATGATTGCAACTGGCTGCTCACCGGTACGGTTTTATGGGATGCATTCGCACTGGTATTTATCCTTACAAGCTGGATTGTTTTTTTTACCCGCCCGGTTCCGGAAATTATCAGGCAGGCAAATAAAGAGGACGGGAGCAGGGCCTTTGTGATGACCAGTATTATTATCAGTTCCTTTGCCAGCTTGTTTACCGTTTTATTATTAATGATTGCCAAACCGGAATCATCCGGCCGGGAACTGGTTTCGGTCATTTTAGCCATTGCGGGGATGATACTTTCCTGGGTAATGGTGCATACCATCTTTACTTTTCACTATGCCCACATGTTTTATGATGAAGGAACGGATGATACCCCGGATGGTTTGGCGCTTGAGTTTCCGGGAGAAAAGAAGCCGGACTATATTGACTTTGCCTATTTCGCCTTTGTAATTGGCATGACTTTCCAGGTGTCCGATGTGGAAATCAATTCCCGAAAAATAAGGAGAACCACCCTGGCACATAGCTTATTGGCCTTCGCATTGAACACATTTGTAGTGGCGCTCACTATTAATTTAATTGCCGGGTTAAAGAAATAATGACTGGTAAACTATGCCAGTGATGCTTTTGCAGAATGGCCCTGATATAATTTTAAGTGAAAAGTGATTTTAACATTTTTTGGTAAAGTTGTTGACTTGTATCGGGAAATTAAATTTGATGCGCCTTCATTCATACCGAATCTTAGTAAGTGTTTTTGCAATATTGGTTGTAGTAAGTTGTAGTAAGAAAATACAGCCCAGCCAAACAGTTGAGCAAACTGCAATAAAAAATGATACTGTAGTTACGATAAAAAAGGCGGATTCGCTTATAGTTGTTAAACCGGTAGCAAAACGAAAGCCCAAGGAATCGATACCGAAAGTAATGGTGGTAAACGATAAGTACGCAAAGAGAAGTGTAGATGGCAGGTTATACTATGATCTGCAGGGCCACCGATATTGGCGGAGCAATAAAGACGGCAAATACTACCTCTTCAATAAATCGATGCTCACTGATAAAGCATTTAAAAAACCGAATTAAAAACAGGCTCTATTTCAATACGGCATTTTTCTTTCCAATCAGGGCGGCCTGTTACTATATTTTCCCCAAATACCGGGTGATAGCTTTAACAATAAATTCAGAACGGTTTTGTTGACCACATGATAGTTTTCCCGTCTGACTGGTAAGCAGTAAAAACGCTCTGTATATGAAAAATAATGCTACCCAACAGGAAGTTTTGTTAATGACCACCACCGGCTTCGCCTCCAGGCAATACAGTGAAAAAGACAGTACCGGCTATTCCAAAAAAGAACCGGCAATTGAAATATTAAAAGAAGCATGCTGGAATGGATTAATAAGGGAAATGCTCCCGGAATTATTCCAGGTGAATAAAGACATAGCAGGAACGCTTTTTTTATGGCAGGTAAGGGAAGCCATCCAGTTTGTTGCCCTTGAAATGGGGGAATATCCAACAGGCGTTGATAAGTATTGGTCAATCGACCCCTATCGTTTTATGGAAGTGCAGCAATTTAATTAACCCGTTACAGTTAAAAGCATCCCTGGAATGTATCTATAAATGCTGCCGGTAATAAGTAATAGGGATGGAAGAGGAGGTTAAAACAGATCTGAACTTTTAAAGATGCTTTTTACACATCCTTCGGAAACTTTCATTATCACGGAAAAGCTTAATAGTATAGCATTTTCGTCGTTGCTGGTTTGTGATGAGCCATATTATAGCCTTCTATTAAATTGGCAATCAGGCGTTGATTTTCTTTTCCTTTGTTGTAATGAAAAATGATGACACTGCCCTTGTATTCAAAAAAACCGGGCTCCGTTTTCAATTGGGTAAATTTATTATCGCCTTTTTCAGCTAATAGTTCCTTCTCAATAAAGCAAAATTTTGAAGCTTGTTCAAACAGGCTGTTTTCCAATGCTTCATTTTTCATCGACAGGATCAAAGAAAGGTCACCATCCTCATAATATTCTTTGCAATTCATTTTTTCAATATGCAGATTCTCCTGGTTTAACACCATGGCTATTTTTCCAAACTGGTAGCTGATGGAATGAGGACCTATGTCATCAGCCAGCAAGTGGTTTAAATCATTTAATATGTGGGATAAAATTTCAGGAACCATAAAATGGCTTTAGTTGCTTGTAAACAAAGTGCGTGCCGTACATTCATTATCTGAATAACTTATATAAATACATTCGTATCTGACGGCCTTTTACCTGAAATAGAAACAAGAACCATCTGTTTTTCTTTTTATGGACGAAAAAAAGGGTATTAATACCTCGGAAATTAATTTAATTGAACCGGGCGGCTGCAGGTTATGTTTAAAAGCATAAAAGCGTATGATTGCAGTCACCCTCTGCATATTATATAGTGGGTAAATTGCAGCCGTGTTTACTGTGCAAAGGCCATGCAGGCCGGTCATCGTAATGATACAATTGATCAATGGTAACCTGGGTTTTAAAAATGTTGTGAGCAGGCGTAAACAATCGGTCATTCATACTTTCCTTACTTAAGGTGATGATTTTTAAGAGGAAAGAACATCCTTGAAACATTAACCCGGAACAACAATTTGTTATTTTATGCTAACCCATAAAAGAAAGCGTAACATTATTCCCAGGATAGCAAAGCGATTGTCCTGGCAGTTAAAAAAATATTTATGAGTGCTTCAATAGTAAACTTATTACAAAAATATGATGTGCCAACACCACGGTACACCAGTTACCCTACCGTTCCATACTGGGATTTTAGTACTATTGATGAAGCAAAGTGGAAACAGTCTGTATTGGAAACATTTGAAAAAGAAAGCGGGGAGTTATGTATTTATATTCATCTTCCATTTTGTGAAAACCTTTGTACTTTCTGCGCCTGCACCAAACGGATCACCAAAAATCATGAGGTTGAAGATCCTTATATCACGGCAGTGTTAAAAGAATGGGCAATGTATCGTTCCATGCTGCCTTCGGCACCGGTAATCAGGGAAATACATCTTGGCGGGGGAACACCCACCTTTTTTAGTGCGGATAACCTGTTACGGCTCATTAACGGAATAACCAGTGATGCTGTGGTGAATGATGAACACGAATTCAGCATTGAAGTGCATCCCAATTATACTACCGAAGAACATATTGAAAAGCTGGCCGGCGTGGGTTTTAACAGGATCAGTTTAGGCGTGCAGGATTTTGACCCTGCCGTACAGTTTGCAATCAACCGTATTCAATCTTTTGAAAGAACAAGGGAAGTGGTTGATTGGGCAAGGAAATACCATTACAACAGTATCAACATCGACTTAATTTATGGGCTTCCACATCAAACGGTTGAAAGCGTAAAATTTTCGGTTAATAAAATAACAGGCCTGATGCCAGACCGGATTGCATTTTACTCCTATGCACATGTACCCTGGAAAAGCAAGGGACAGCGGCGATATACGGAAGAGGACCTTCCGGTAGCTGCCCAAAAATGGGAAATGTATAACATGGGTAAGCAAATGCTGGAAGCTGCCGGGTTCCTTAGTATTGGTATGGACCATTTTGCCTTGCCGGATGATAGATTATTTACAGCATCTGCCAATGGCGAGCTGCATCGCAATTTTATGGGCTATACTACCACTCAATCAAAAATAATCATCGGCCTGGGAGTGTCAAGCATCAGCGATTCATGGAATGCTTTTGCGCAAAATGAAAAGACGGTAGAAGAGTATGAGGCAAAGATTAACCAGGGTGTGTTGCCGCTTGTAAACGGCCACCTGCTAAACGAAGAAGACGTGATTATCCGGAAAAATATTCTTGAGTTGATGTGTGGCAATAAAACCAGCCTTAATAGTAAATCGTTGGGCAAAGATTTTTTAGACAGTGCCATTACCAGGCTGCAAAAACTGGAAGCAGACGGCCTGGTAATAGTGGATGAAACGGACATACATGTTACCACAAAAGGAAATTCATTTATCCGGAACATTAGCGCCGCCATAGATGCAAAGCTTTGGAAGAATGAACATCAAAGTGGGATAAAAACCTTTAGTAATGCTATTTAATCAAGGTAGTGGTTTCTCAAAAAGATGGGCGGGCTTCAAGGCAGGACAATTAAAAAAGTAAATCGCATAAAAGCAACACCATCCGGCAGAGACAACCGGAAGGAATTTAAAATTCAGCTATCGTAATCAGTTCACAAATCGTATTAAAATGATAAATCACCAGGAACACAAATTTCATATCCCGGTAATGGGCCTTGCCTATACCATCGACTCACCAATTAAGGTTGCCCGGTTTGGTATTTCCTCTGTTATTTCTATTGTAGAAGACCGGTTAATAGAAATGATGAGAAGTCATTATTATCCTGCCATCAATCAACCTTATCATCCGATTGATACCAATGAAATGGATTACCGGGCAAAAAGAATAACAGATTACCTGAACCTGGTAAATACCATTGTACATGATCAGGTAGAGAAAATAAAAAAATCAGCTTTTGAAAAAGGCGCTGAAATAGTACAGTATTTTGAAATGCTGCCAGATGATAGCAAAGTAAAAAAGCTGTACCAGCAAATGATATCGTCCGATAATCAAAAGGAAAAGGAAAAGATGGAATTGTATTTACGAACACAGATCATACCCGGAAGTATAGATGTGAATGTAATGACAAAAACTGACCGGAATAATTATGACAAAACCGGGGCGGTGATAGATGATGGTTCGGATGCAGTGGCGGCTTTACGGGGGTATGCGAAAAGTGACTTGCGGAATTCCTCCATTATTTTTTCTGCCGGTATGAATCCACGGTTGTACAATTACCTGGAAAAATGCAACCAGTTTGATGTGAATGAGGATGGCGGATTTACAAAAAAAGTGATCATTAAAGTAAGCGATTACCGTTCCGCATTAATACAGGGCAAATATTTGGCAAAGAAAGGAATATGGGTCAGCGAATTCAGGATTGAATCAGGCCTGAACTGTGGAGGCCATGCGTTTGCAACGGATGGATTTTTGCTGGGACCAATCCTGCATGAATTTAAAGAGAAGAAGCAGGAATTGATTGATACGCTGTTTGAAATTTACAATGCAGCCATTACAAAGAAAACAGGTAAAGTATTTGTATATCCTCCTATTATTAACATATCGGTACAGGGTGGTATCGGCACTGCTGCGGAAGACCGGTTTTTACACAGCTATTATGGCGTACAAAGTACCGGCTGGGGCACGCCTTTTTTGTTGGTTCCGGAAGCTACTACCGTAGATGAAAATACGCTGAAATTATTAAGCCGGGCAAAACGGGAGGATGTAGTACTCAGCCATAATTCACCACTGGGTGTACGGTTTCATTATTTAAAAGGCACCACTGCAGAAATAGAAAAGAACCAACGCATAAAAAGCGGAAAGGCAGGCAGTCCCTGCACCGAAAAGCATTTGGCATTTAACACCGAGTTTACGGAAGAGCCTATTTGCACGGCATCACACAAATACCAGAAACTGAAGATTGCACAATTGCACTCACTGAATTTGCCGGAGAAGGAATACCAAAAACAATTCACAAGTATCACGGATAAGGAATGCCTGTGTATTGGATTAAGTAATGCAGCAGCCATTAATTACGAAACCACCCTGGTTAAAAACCTGGATGCGGTAAATATTTGTCCCGGTCCGAACATCGCTTATTTCACCAGGGTAGTATCCCTGCAAACGATGACCGACCATATTTATGGCCGTACCAATATTATGCATGATATCAACAGGCCGAATATGTTTATTACTGAATTGGGTTTGTATATCAATTTTGTAAGGGAGCAACTGGAAAATGAAGGAGCAACCGAAATGGATGCCAAAAGGAAAAAATATTATGTAGAGTTTTTTAAAAATTTGTTTGAAGGGATTGCATACTATAAAAGTTTACCCACTTCCGTAGAGCCTCATAGGGGGCCATTTGTACATGCCCTGCATGAAGCGGAAGGCACGTTGGATATTCTGGCAAACCGCTTTTCAATAGACCTGCCGGGAAGGGTAGCCGTTGAAGAAAAAATAAATTTTAGTATCCCTTTTTTGCAGGAAGCGTAAGTTTTGACCGGGTAATACAGCTAGGATGTATTAATCCTCCAACTGAACCAGGCCATGCCGGATGGCATATATTACCAGGCCAACCCGGCTTTTTGCGTTAAACTTTTCAAACAGGGAATTTCTATATCCGTCAATAGTTTTGGGACTCTTGTACATTCTAGCGGCAATTTCATTATAGGTGAATTCGCTGCAGGCCAGTTGAAGAAATTCTTTTTCAGGTTCGGTCATTAACGCGAGTGCTGCGGATTTTGCAGTCGCTTTGTCGTTGCCGTTTTGCAGGGAGTGTACCAGTTTGCCGGTAATAAAATCGGTATAATAAAATCCTTTGTTCATAATTGCATGCAGTGCTTCACCCAACACTTCAGGTTCTACATCTTTACTTAAGTAACCCTTTACGCCCAGCTTCAGCATGCGAACAATGCTTTCTTCCTTTTCGATCATACTGACTACTAAAATTTTGACGAGTGGGAAATTTTCATTGGTCCATTGTACGGAAGCAAAGCCATCCATCTGTGGCATATTG
The DNA here is from genome assembly GCA_031424955.1 of Ferruginibacter sp. Taxonomy (GTDB): domain Bacteria; phylum Bacteroidota; class Bacteroidia; order Chitinophagales; family Chitinophagaceae; genus Ferruginibacter. Next base: position 14,247 of record JANPIJ010000392.1, read on the forward strand.
ATATCCATCAGCATGATATCGGGTTCGTTGTCCTTGTTTATTTTAAGCTGGAGATCGACGCCATTATCGGCTTCGAATAGAATTTCGCAATCGCTGCAAACCAATTCAATCAAATTGATCAATCCTCTGCGAAATAGTTTATGGTCATCTACTAATGCTAATCGCATTGCGGGTTTACCTGGCATATAACGTTTTGTTTTTAGGGCTGTTCGATCGTTAAATGTGTGCAGGTTCCCAGGTAAGGTTTTACATGTAATTGTGCATTAAATAAAAGAGCGCCGGGCTTTTAAAATTCCTGCATCCTGCCTGGAATCATTCGCTGTTGCTCCGCATTAATGCCAATACCATCATCTTGTAACGCTAATGTAGATGAATTTTTCTAAACATATTGTAAAATGTTTATTTGTTTTGCCGGGTAATGCTTTATAAGATTGTTAATTATTTCACACAGGATAGGGTAAGTAATTAAGGTTGGGGACCTCGTGATTTATATTAATGATTTTATTGTTCAGGATTATTGCTCCCATTTAAAATCCCTGAAATCAAAGCGATCAAAATCAGTCGGTAAAAAAACGGCATAATCGGTACCATTGTTACGGATGATTTTTAATGCGCTGGCCAATTCGTTCGGTTCCACATCTTTACCCAGGTATCCATTCACCCCAATTTCACGGAGGCGATGAATGGTTTCTATTTTTTCGATGTTGCTAACCACCAGGATTTTTACAGTTGGAAAATTTTGATTGACCCATATTATTAAATTGAGGCCATCCATATCGGGCAGATTGATATCCAGCAAGAGGATTTCGGGTTCATTTTCTTTGTTCAGCTTTTTCTGAAGTTCAATTCCTCCGGCCGCTTCTAATGTGATCACAAAATCCAGGTTAGACATATTAATCAATTGAATAAGGCCTTGTCTAAAAAGACTATGGTTATCTGCAATAGCTAACCGAAATTTTTGTTTAGTTGACATACATTTTTTATAGGGGTAATTCAATCGTTATCGTTGTGCCGTTTCCGGGAACGCTTTGTACATCCAACTTTGCATTAATGAGGAGTGCCCGGTTTTTCAGGTTACGGAATCCCGCCCCGGAACTATTTTCCTGCTGCTCCATATTAAAGCCAATCCCATTATCCCGGAATAATGATGTGAGTATGTTATCTTTCACCTGGAGTGAAATATTGATTTGTTTTGCCCGGCTATGCTTTACCATATTGTTCAACACTTCCTGCGCCATCCGGTACAGGATCACGGACTTGTCTTTGTCTATCTCAGGCACTACACCCAACAGCTCATAAGTAGCATTAAATTGCCCGGTCTTATTCAACCGCTCCACTTCTGTTTCAATGGCCTTCACCAGGCCCACCTGTGAGATACGGTCACTACCCAGGCTTACAGAAAGGGATTTGATATCAGCGATCAACTGCCGGGTAAGGTCTTTGGTATCTTCAATTTTTGCTTCCGCTTTTTGAGTATCAGATAAATTGATGGTGTTTAAATTTATTTTGATGAGGCTGGCTACCTGGCCGAGGTTATCGTGCAGTTCACGGGAGATGTGCTGGAGGGTTTGTTCCTGGATTTCGATTTGGGATTGGAGAAGGGATTGGGAGAATTGGGATTGGAGGAGTTGTTTTTCTTTTATATATTGGTAGTATCTTTTTTGATAGAAAAATAAAAAAAAGATTACAAATAATGTAATAAGTATCAGCAGTAGCGTAATTGCTATTACAATTTTTATTTCTCCATTGATTGTTTGCATAATGAGCCGATGAAAATATAAATACACATGATTAAGAATATAATATTGTGCAGTTGCCAGATAATTATAAGCAATGGAGGACTATCATGCGTTAATTTATTATAGGTTAAAAATATAAAAAAATTTGCTGTGTAGTAACTGAATATTGCTGTATTGAACCAAAAATTGGGTGACTTTGAAATGTTTTCTTTTCCCGGTTCCTGAAAAAGCTTTAAGTAGTAATGAAGAGAGTAACCGCAAAGAATAAAACTCGCTAATCCGAAAGTGTTACTATTGAATACTTCCATTCCTTCCCAGGAAAAAATATTGTAGAAAAAAAAGAGAGTATAAATAATCGCTATCCAATAAATTATTTTTTCCGATGAGATTGTATTAAAAAGTTGTTTAAAGAAGAGAGATAGTACAATAAAAGAGAAGTAGCAGTTTAAATGATATAAGTAAAGATTGTGCCAGTTAATTTGATTCAGGACGTTTGCTGTAAGGTTAAAAAAAAGTTGAATAGTCAGATAGTAAAAAATGAATGACCCCCTTAGACCCTTGTTGCTTTTTGGTAACAATAATATGACTAAGGGGGGTAATGTATCTAAAAAACTAATGAGTTTCAGAAATAAAAATTCAAACATTTTTATAAAATATTCATAGATTTCATAATGGCATTATGGGTATTATCTGGGCATCCGGGAGGGTTAGGACAGCCGTCTACAGCCACAGCAAGACTACTGTTGCTTTGGTTACCTGTAACTGAATCTCTGAAAACTGCTTTTGCTGAAATTTGTGCTTTGTATGCACTATTTTGCTGATCGCAGATAAATTCAACTGAAATTGCTACCAAATTACTATCAGTTGCATCCTCAATGAGTTTTTTCAATTTTTCTTTGTTAAATAAATACTCCATGTTTTAATTTTTTTATGGTTAAATAGAATTTTTAATAAAGCTATCATTCTATTTGTCATTTTCAAGGGCTTTAATATTAAACCATTCTTTTCTTTTATAATACCGGAAAAACCCTGTACTAGTTAGGATTATTTTCCTTTTGGGCAGGATGAGGAACTTTTAAATATTTGTATCAGAAATTAATTGATAACAGGATGTATTTGCAAGACATAGAAATTCGTATGACTTTTCTACATGTCCTTAAATGTTTCATAATTATAAATGATACAATCAAGAATAAATAAAAAAATAACAGTACGGGATACTTGCATTTGTGATGAATCGGTATTATGTTAGTGTTTTAATCCATTCTAACGAATTGTTTAACAAACAAAAAAGTTTTCAAAAATAATTACCACAAATCATTTTTCTAATTTCTCATAAGTCTGCTAAAATGAAGAAAATAAAAAACCTATCGCAGTATTGGTATTTATAATCTTGATAATGTCATTTCAAGACAACAATATAGTCACGTGGGAGAAAGTTTTAGACAAAGACTTAATTATTGGAGATGGATCTGCAGGACTTTTCCAAGGAGGGATTAATTTTTCAATTAAAATGTTCAAGCGAAACCGACAAAAGGGTTCAAATTATATTTTTCAAGCCTAATAAACTGGCGAACACACCTATATCTAACTATGTTTTGGATACTGAAATTCATTATGATGTTGACTTTTATTTAATAGTCATGTCGGATGATGTTCCGAAATGTAAATATAAATGTCAGATTTTTAAAAGAAAAAATTAACTCCCAACAAATTAAAACATTCAATATGAAAAAGCTGGTAGTCCTAATTACAACTTTAATTTTTTGTTTATCTGTCTTTTCTCAAAAAGCCAGCGATGTTATCGAAAATGGGATCAAAATAAAAAGTAATAATGAAATATTTATAAAGTTTGACGGCGCAAATATTTTGTACCAGGCAAATGAAACGCCAAATGAATTGAATTTTAAAAAAATTAAGGACTCTGCAATGCTTTTGCCTGTTGATCCCAATATTATTTTTTATATCCGCCCACTCAATCCACTTAATTATGCCTATAAATCGGAAACTAAAATAATAAATGATCCTATTGATGAAGCGGCTTCAACTGCCTTAGGTTCTATTATTGATTTTGTAGGAAATATGAATAAGAATAACAAAGAAACCAAGCATTCAGAAAAAGTTGCGGAAGGCCTAATGATGGAAGAAGTTACAGTACATTGTCCTTTTGACCTTTGGATTAAAAGTTTTAATGAAATAGCCGATAGATTAAAGAAAAATCAAAAAGAAAAAATTGCAGCAACCTTCAAAGATTTAAAAAACCTGGATTTTACAGGAGAACAAAATACAATTAATGACCTCGGTAAAGCAGAGTTGGACTATAACAGTATTGTTGAATACTTCAGTAAAACAGAGGAAGCAATCAAGATATTTAAAGAGTCTATTAAAAATATTAATTGTAAGGATAAGTCTTATGAGTTTATAGTAAAAGGATACTTTGAAATTGCTGCAAAGGATTTGGAAGGAAATCTTGCTGAACAAAAGAAACGATTAAAGAATTTACAGGAAGCCTATAAAGTTGTCCGAAAAGCACAGGTAGACGCATCAAAATTAAATTGGCTTGCAAAGGTGGATGATGTTACAGCGGAAAAGGGCAAAATAGCCTTGGTGACTGTTACTATAAATGAAACGGGCTATAAACTTTCTGACGACAATGAAATAATACCAGCAGTTACTAAAGAAAAAACTACAAAGGTGTTAAGGGTAAGGGGTTTTCAACGTTTTGTGCCGGAGGTTTCCGTGGGTATTGTTCACGCTAACTTATCTTTTCCAAAATTCGGCACAAACACGGATGCTTCGGATAAACAAATTGTGGCGGACGCCGGAGATGAGAAAATAAACAGGATAAACATTTCTACAATGATAAATTATAATTTGTTTATTAGCAATTCGCCCTTGCACCCTTTTTGGCAAATTGGGATTGGTTTAAATACTGACTTCCCTACTTTGTTAACAGGCGTTGGGTTAAGGGTAAATGCAAATGGCGCCAGAAGACTTGCGATTTCCGTAGGACTTGCTACAACCTGGATTAAAACGTTAAATAAATTGAAATTAGGAGACGTGGTAGCCGGCCCGGCGGAAGTTGAAAAGGATACGAAATTTAAATTCAATACAAAACCACAACCCTATTTTGGAATTCAGTATAACTTTTAAATTTATGGCAACAATCAAAAAATTTTAATTAGGCTTGCCAATGATCAAATCAATTCGAACTTATACACGAAGCTCACCTCATGATATGGAAATCCATCTATGAGTAAAATGCGATGTCCAAAAACCAACTGGAAAATAATTTAAAGATTTTTTAAAATAAAAATACCATTTGACTTCTAACTCAATACAATTATTCATTTAAAAAGAACTTACTACCATTCTTAAATATTTAAATAAAATTTTATGAACACTTACGTGGAAATTTTTGAGGGCTATCCTGATCATATTCTTGCCAAAATTGAAAATCGCGACAGGCTGAGAAGGTCTGCTTTGCCTTCTTATATAAATGGCGTTGGGCTTGAGCTGGTATTCGAAGATTTAAAATTATGGCAGGTGGGAATGCTTACAGTCAGTTTTAAAGGCGGTTCCGTTGAATTGCATAAAAAAATTGCAGACACTGCCAATGAATGGACAAAGTATGGTAACATAAGGTTTGATTTCGGTTATGATCCGACCACCAACACTTTCCGTCAATGGTCACAAAATGATGCTTCTCATATACGGGTTGGTTTTGAATTCAGAGGTTACTGGTCCCTCGTGGGTACAGACGCAAAGGACGAAAACATTGCAAAAGATGGAGAGATCACGCTCAATTTGAGTGGATTTGATCGGCAACTGCCACAAGGATGGGCTGGCACCGTATTACATGAATTTGGACACGCCCTTGGGTTTCATCATGAGCATCAATCTCCTGCAGGTAACTGCGATTTTGATTGGGAGAAATTATATGAACATCTTGCCCAACCACCAAATGAATGGAGCCGGGCTAAAGTGGATCACAACCTGAGACAGTTGCCTGGAGGCGGATTAACTTTTTCACCCCATGATAAAACATCTATTATGCACTACTCCTTTCCCGCATGGATGTTTAAGAATGGGGAAGCGTCAACATGCTTTGTTTCCCGCAATGACGTGCTTTCGCCCATGGATAAAAAAATGATAGGCGAAGCTTACCCCAATTCACAATTAGCATTTGAAGATATTACTGGTGCAAGAATAAATCACCTTGAAAAGATCCTTCAATTCAATGAACTCAAAGATAATTCTACCAGATCCTATTTTAACCGGCACCTTGAATTTTTAAAAAATGATATACAATCAATGCAAACATTTAAATAATTTATTTCTATGGAAAAGTGGCTTGATATACTATTAAAAACGGGAGTAACAATTTTTGCGGTTAGTTTGATATATGTAATTATTACTTACATTTTTACAAAAAGAACAATTTTTAAAACGGTTACTTCAGCCAGTCCTAAAAATGCAGGTGAGGTCATGGCATATTATTATCTGCCTGTTCCAATCATAAAGGTAACGGCATTTGGAAAAGCAGAAATATTTACAGAAACTGGTACAAACACATTTATGAATGCCATACTTCGGGAACAACGAATTACCGCTGTGACTGAAACAGTACCAGACACAAGCCATTTACTTCTCATTAAATATACCGGAAGTTCATTTGCAAACGATGATGTAAAAATAACTGTCAATGCAATGGGATTGCTGGATAATGTTGCGTCTGTATCCGAAGACCGGTTTTCCAATATCATTTCAACCCTTGTTGGCGCCCCGGGAAAGGCATTGCAAAAAGAAGGAGTTGGTGCTGTAAGGGAAGATGTAATTACTGTGACAAGCGAGATTAAAGAATATACAAAAGAGTTTACCATAGCACCGGAAAAAATAACAGAAGGAACCGAAGTACCATTTGCCTGGAAGATAGATGTACCGGATAAAACAAATGCTAAAGATAAACTTGATGCATCTTTTAAAATAAAGTTTACTTCACCCTTCACTGCGTCTATTACCTCTGTAATCACATCGGTAATCAACTATGAAGGAAATGGCATTTATGTCCGTCCGCCAATCGTTCTGCACATAACTGTTTCACCTGATGGGAATAATACACTACAAAAAATTGATGATAGTGGCGCAGCACTAACAATCCCTGATGTTTCTAAAACCTTACTGATTCCTGTTACCAGAGCTATGATGGTGAAAAAGACCCAGGGTCTGAAACTGCAAAACGGCATGTTGTTAGAAAATGCCATCACAAAGCCCAGTGAATCAGAAGCGATAATTGCTATTCCGGTAAATTTATTGAAAGCTATTTTTTCTATTCCTTCTCAACTGCTTTCATTTCGTATTACCCGCATTCAACAGCAAAAAAATCTTGTAACTGAAGAATCGGCTATGTCAAAAGCAATACTTGATAGTGAAAAAGCAAAGCTTGGCAGTGAAGCTGAATTAACGAAAGCAAAACTGGAGGCACAAAAAACAATAATATCGTTTGAGCAGGACTTACTAAAAGCGAAAATGGAAACACAAAAAAATCTAATTGATGCAGAAAAAAATACGGTTACAGCACAAAAAGAGGTTATTAAAGCACAACAGGATTTGTTACAAGCGCAGCATGATTTAACAGAATTACGAAAAAAACTATCTCCGCCCGCTGGTACACAAGCATAAAAAAAGGCAGCCTAAAAATTGAAATCCTTTTTTCAGCCTTTACACTACAAATAAAAAGTAGGGTATTAATTGCGATTTTTACCATCTGACATGGGTGCGTGTGCGAAATAAGCACATTGCTTTATTTACGGTATGTGCTTGGTAACTTTCAAAAAGGGTCGCTCTTAACTAAACAGTCACTTCATCATTCTAAAAAATACCGATGAAATACCTGAAAATATTAAGCATTGCAGCGATTGTCATTTCCTTTGTAGTAATGGCATCATTGTTTTATTACCCCAGTAACAAAGCTTCAATTGATTGGGTCAATTATGAGGATAAAAGTTCGAGGTTGGACTCGTCCGTGGCAATAACTAACTATGATACTAAGTTACTTAAAGATATAATTGTTGATTCCGCAAAGCAAATTGCTTCATCCGCAATAGAACGGTTGAAATCTAAGATAGAAACCGTGGCTATAGAAAATAGTAAAACCGGGGCAACATTTCAAATGCAAAAAGATATATCAAAAAGCAAGGACGATAATGTTTTTTGGGCGAAAGTTATTTTCTCTGGCATCTTTTGCCTTGCAGCATTGTTTGTTGTTTTATCAAAAAAGTATGATGATGAAACCAAGAAATGGGCATTCAGTGTGTTGACGTTAATTGCAGGCGTGTGGATTGGAACTGCAACCAAATGATGATTTAAACTTTTTTTATTTACTAAAATTTTAAACCATGAAACATTTTATTGCAGCTAACTGGTACAGGCTTTTGGTAGCCACCTCTCTGTTTATTTTTTCAATTTCCTTTTTTATATCAACAATTAAAAACAATGTGGCTAAGGCAGGTTCCCCAACTGGTAACCTTGCTAAGGAGCCACCAGCGAATGTGTGGATTATAGCAAATGACAAAGGTATTTATGAGATTACCTGGGATCGATTTAATAAATACGAATGCACTAAAATATTTACTGAAAATGGACGATAAAATTTTCCGTGTGGAAGCTTTTTTATTACGGGCCAGAACCGGATTTGAAAATCATTTTGCCATATTTTTCATTTTAAAAAATTCATCATGGATAAAGAACTTTTAAAAAAAGCTAAAAAACTAATCAAAGATCAGTATGGCGAAGCCTTTGCCAAAAAGGCTACAGACGCATTTTGCCTTCATAATATGGGCGCCTTCGCAATACCCGTAGCCCGCTCGTTCGGGGCTGAAAGTTTAAACGCCACATCAACATCAGAAACGCCACAGTCTGGGGTTATAGTGGAATTTAAAGAAGAGACGGTACAAAAAAGCACTGCCCAAAATGAAAGTTTCACAGTTAGCCAAAGAGTTTCCGAATTCATGGACGCCTTGAAAGGCGAGGAAAAACTAACATTTAACCTGCAGCAAATTTTTCGCCAGCAAAAGATGAAAGAATATCGGGAAAAAATAATAAAATCCATACAACCATTAAATTCATTTCTCGAACGGAATATTGAACGGGCATTTACACATGGCACAAAGTCGCTGCAGCAGCAGCCATACCTCACTAAAGTCTGTTGGCTTAACCAAACGGTTCGTACGATTGCGGATTCGGGTTCGTTGGCTGAAGTTGCAAGCGACCCGCAAATCACTAAACTGGATATTCCAAGAAAAATATTCCGCGAAATTAATGATACGGGTAATACCCTTTTTGCACCTCAATACCGCCAAAAGTTTTCGCAAAAAGGAAAAGGCATCATAGCTGCTGTTATTGATTCAGAAATAGCGTTAAACCATAATGCGTTCGGTAATCGCGTGATGCACCGGTCTAACTATACGAAAGAACCCTGGGGCAATCCGGATAGCCATGGGACAGGTGTTGCAGGCATTATAGGGTCTGAGGATAACGTTTTTATTGGAATGGCCCC
>JANPIJ010000393.1:0-7973 GCA_031424955.1 Ferruginibacter sp.
AGGTTTCCAAACTGGGCGGCTAGAATCATGTAAATAAGCAGCAAGGCAAGGATAAGGGTAAAGCTGATATTGCCCTGGCTTTCTGTATAATCTCTCGACTGGCCGGCTAACGATGCCTTGAAAGCTTCACCCAGCACTTCTTTCTTTATTTTTTCAATTTCTTGTATTCCCTCAGAAAGGCTGACTCCGGGAGCCATTGCCGCCGATACAGTAGCAGAAGTGTATTGGTCGTATCGGTAAATAGCGGCAGGACTTACAGATTCTTCGGTTGTTATCAGGTTGGCCAATGGTATCATTTTACCTGTTGCCGAACGAACGTAGATAGCACTTAAATCACTTTTATCATTTCTATAATCCTGGTCCAACTGCCCGATTACTTCGTACTGACGATCATTTCGCAGGAAATAACCGTAACGCTGACCAGAGAAGGAAAGTTGCAACGTGTGAGCTACCTCCTCCATTGATACGCCCATCAGGGCCGCTTTTTCCCGATCGATGTTTATTTTTACCTCTGGTTTATTTATTTTAAGATCGGCATCAATAAACATCAGTTTTTTACTTTGGCGTGCCGCTGCCAAAAATTTTGGAAGCACCGCAGTCAGACTGTCGAGGTTCTGTGATTGCAATACAAATTGAATGGGCATGCCTCCACCATAACGGCTTCCAATAGTTGGTGGCAGGTAGGGAAACAAAAGAAATCCCCTGAATTGCCCAGATGCAGCTCCATATAAATTATATAAATCCTGGACGCTGTGCTTTCTGTCTTTCGGGTCTTTGAGATAAATACTTTGAACAGCCACATTCACTGGTGCCGGAGCGGGGATGAAGGAAATAGCCACCATCGAATAGGTTTGATATAGTCCATCGGTAGAGTCATTCACATATGTCCCAACTTCGATCATGTGTTTTTTCATATAGTCGAAAGAAACGCCTTCGGGTGCAACTGCAATAAGATTCATGTTTGAACGATCTTCTATAGGCGCCAATTCTGAAGGAAGCCCTTTGCCTACAAAATAAATGAGTGCGGTAGTGCCCGCCAGGAATACCCACGCTAACCACCTCGCCTTCATGAATGTGGTAAGCAAACGGGCATATCCATTATTTAAATGGAGGAAAAAGGGCTCAGTAACCCGGTAAAACCAACCTGGTCTTACTTTTTTCTTTAGAAAATAAGCACTCAACATCGGTGTAAGCGTTAATGCCACAAAAGCGGATATCATCACTGAACCTGATACCACAATCGCGAACTCTTTGAAAAGCTGTCCGCTGATTCCTCCCATGAAAACAATCGGAAGAAAAACGGCGGCCAACGTAATGGTAGTAGAAATAACCGCAAAATAAATTTCTTTAGATCCTTTGAATGCGGCCTGTATAGGCGTCATGCCCTCTTCAATTTTCTTATAAATATTTTCAAGCACAACAATGGCATCATCCACCACCAATCCTATGGCAAGCACCAATCCTAAAAGTGTCAATATATTGATGGAAAAACCAGCAACATACATAATGAAAAATGCGGAAAGTATGGATACGGGAATAGCCAATACGGGAATGATAGTGGATCGCCAATCCCTAAGGAATAGAAAAATAATTAATACCACAAGTCCGAAAGCGATGAACAACGTTTCTTCTACCTCTTTGATAGATTCCCTTACAGAATGGGTAAAGTCGAAACCGACAATCAAGCGGTATTCAGACGGGACTTCCTTGCGCAACTGATCTAACCGCTTGTAAAATTCATCGACCACTTTAATGGCGTTTGCACCACGCTGTATCTGGATGGCAACCCCGATACCAATACGGTTCAGGTTTCCCGTTTCGTTAATGATAGCGGTACGTTCGTTCTCTTCTCCTAATTCGGCGGAACCAATATCTTTGAGGCGAATTACCGAATTACCCACTTCCCTGATGAGCATTTCCTCAAAATCTTTTACCGAAGTAAGGCGGCCCATCGTACGGATGCTTAGCTCGCTGTTGCTTCCTTCTATCCGACCGGCAGGCAAGTCAATATTTTCCCTCACCAGGGCCCGGCGAATGTCTGCGGGAGTCAATTGATAGGCAGCAAGTTTTGCGGGATTAAACCGAAGACGCATGGCGTATTTGTGTTCTCCTACAATCGCTACATTACTGATTCCAGGGATAGATTGTATTTTGTCTTTGATAGTGGTAGATGCGAGGTGACTCACTTCTTTTATGTCTTTGGTGTCACTTTCCACCTCAAGAAATGCTACCAGGTTATCTGGCGAAGATGCCTTTTGCACAATTGGCGGATCCACATCGGTAGGGAGTTGTTTGCGGGATTTGGCAACTTTGTCCCTGACATCATTCAGGGCATTCTCAATGTCCACTTCACGGCTAAACTCTATCGAAATAATACTTACCTGTTCTCTGGATTCAGAAGAAATGGTGCGTATTCCGTTTGCTTCTGCAATGGATTCTTCCATTGGCCGGGTAAGCTTAGATGCAATCACATCCGGGCTTGCCCCGGGATAGAAAGTTATCACTGTTATTACGGGTGGTTCTGTTAAAGGGAATTCGCGAACGCCTAATTGTTTCCATCCTATTATTCCCAAAATAACAAGCAGTACGGAAAACACCCCGGCTAAAACAGGTTTTTTTATACTTAATGATGATATACTCATAATACTAAGATTTGAAATGAATTATTTGGAGACAACGGCTTTTACGGGAGTGCCATCTCCTAAGCGCAGCATATTTGAAACAATGATACTGTCGTTGGTTGTAATGCCAGATGTGATGACCGCATCCGTTCCTGTTCTGTTGCTTATGGTTACTTCCACGGGTTTTGCCACGCCATTTTTAATAACAAAAACAGTATAACCTTTCTCACCTGGAGCCAGGGCTTCGGTTGGCACTAATATTCCTTTCGCTCCTTTATCTGTAACATGGAAATAGACTTTGGCCGAAAGGCCTGCACGAAATTGACCGCCAGCATTGTTTGTTATGGCCTGTACCTGCAAACTCCTGCCTTCAGCGTCAAGGCCTGGTTCCGTAGCACTGATGGTTGCCACATAATCCCGGTTAGACAACTCAGAAGTAAACCTGACTTTATCCCCTGTCTTTATCAAAGGCAGGTATTTTTCCGGAACAGAGAAATTGATTTTGATACTGCTCTGATCCTGCAGCCTCACCAGCTCTGCACCTGGCGTAACATATGCGCCGAGATATACTTTTGAGATTCCGATTTTTCCTGAAAATGGAGCCCGGATTACTGTCTTAGCCAGTTCAACACGAAGCAAATCCTGCTGTGCCTCTAAGGAGCGGAAACGCATAAACGCTTCATCGTATTCCTGCTGTCTTACGGTTTCGGTTTTTAAGAGATTACTCATCCGTTCTTTGTTCAGTTGTGCCAAATCCAGTTCAGCACCAACCTGTTTTAACCGGGATCTGATATCGGCGTCATTCAGTGTGTAAAGCACAGCGCCCTGACTAACGTAGCTACCATCCTTAAAGGCTACTTTAGTAATCTTTTGAGGAAGTTCGCTGACGATGGAAACTTCCCGATAAGACACCATCGTTCCCACAACGGCTTCTTCATGATTTAGCAACTGTTCCTGTGCGATGATAATGTCTACCGGCAATTTGCTGGCATCTGCGGTGGTTTTAGTCGTTTCTCCTGGTGACTTTTTCGGCTCGTTTTCGCAAGCAATCAATAAGATGCTCAATAGCGGAATTAAAATTCCTAACCTCTGAATTGTTGATTTAAATAACATGGTCTTATGTTTAATGATGTAACAAACGATTAAATTTCAAGAACAAAAGTACAGGCAGAGGCTGCCGTATCTTTAGCACAATTACAGGTAAGAGTTGTGATATTTACTCTTTACTATTTTTCGATTTTAAATGGAGAAAAGTTCAGGAATGGTAATAATAAAATAACAAATTCTTTTGTGCTTTGCAGTTGTAAATATTTGGGTTACAACAATAAAAAAGCGAAACCCTGTTCACATAAAGGAACAGGGTTTCGCAAGATGATTTTATTAAAATGACTTTGTGAAATCCGGCTAATGAAAATGAATTTGGGGCGTTATGAACGATTATTTTTAGGTGATTGCTTCTGTAATAATAGCCATCTTATCGCGCCTTATTTGTTTATAATAGGAAGAAGTAAAGCCGGTGTGCTTTTTTAACTGATTGGACAAGTAGGCAGAACTGCCGTAGCCTAAGGCGTAAGCAATATCTGATAGCGATTGATCTGTAGAAACTAAAAACTCTTTTACTTTCTCTATCTTCTTTGAAATGATAAATTTTTCGAGGGTGTATCCCTCTAAAGATGAAAACAAGGAACTCAGCGAATCATAGTCTTTATGCAATTCATTACTGATAAGTGTCGAAAATTTAACGGGGTCGCCAGTATCCAGTTGTTCATTTATACCTTTTTCAACGGCACTTTTAATCTGATCGATGATCGTTTGATTCTTGCAGTACAATAAATCGAAACCGTTTTTTTGTAACATGACTCTGATAACCTGTTCTTCAATGGTGATTTTATTCGTTTCATTTAGAATCACTTCGCCTAAGCGTATGTCGGAAATTTCGAGTCCAAGCTTTGGCAACTCTTCAGATAGAACGTAAATGCACCTATCGCATACCATTCCTTTGATTAATAGTTTCATAGATTAAAAAAGTATTTAGTATTCAATGATATTATGAAACCAAAAGTCTGATTTTGCCGACAATAAAATGTTACGTTATTTCTTGTTTGATTTGCGAAATTTCATGATGCATAAAAATGACTAATACTTCCTGAACATTAGAAATTACAAACTTAACATGGGAATGCATATAGAGATTGTTTTCAATTTTGCGAAATTTTGTATGAAATAAAAACTGGATAATGAAGCACAAGAAAAATTACGAACATCAAATCATAAAAGTGCTCAAAAATTATAACTTAAGGAAAGCGGATTGGAACTCTTCGAGAAATATGGAGTATATAGTACCAATATTTTTGAACTAAAGCAAAAATATAAAGGTTTTGGGGATGGATATTCTTAAAGAACTTATTGAACTGAATAAAGAAAATTGCCTACAAAAACAATGTCCGCAGATTTAAGTATTCAATACTGGAAAATGAAAGATTAATTTAAAGAAGATTTCTAAGAGGATAATCACCAAGATATATCCTATGTCCAAAAAAATCTCAATTAAAAATAAAACCACACTATATCAAAATTAATTAGATTCTTTTTAAGGATAAACGATCAGGACAGACTTATGGTAACTTTCTGATCCATCGGGTAGGTCTGGCATAGCAATATAATTCCTTTAGTTACATCCTGTTCGGTAAGTGCGTGATTATTAACCATCCGCACTTCACCATCAGTTTTGATTGCCCAGCAAGTGCCACAGGTCCCGTTCTTACAGGAACTCGGAACTTTTATATCACACTCCTCCATTGCATCTAAAAGCGTTTGCCCGGCTTTTACTTCAATGAGTAAAGTGCATTCGTAGGTTTGCACTTCATCGTTAATGTAATTGTCCTGAAAATAGTTTACAATAACATCTTTGGAAAAGCCATCGTGCACCATTCCAGGATTTTTTTCCTGAGCAGGGGCGAAATATTCGGTGTGAATTTGCTCTGGCGGTATATGCAAACCGAGCAAAACTTCCTGGTAAAGGTGCATCAACCCAACAGGGCCGCAGATGTAGTAATGTGCCTCTTCTAACATTGCAATTTGTTTCCTTATAATAGAGCGGAGAATAAGTGGAGAAAACCTCCCCGCGATATGGTTAATTTTTGTTGATGTAAATTCGTCCGAAGTAAAGGAATAATAGGAATTTAGCTGTCCATTTGCCTGCATTGCTTGCAGCTCGTTCCAAAAGATGGTTTCTTCGGGTGATTTATTTCCGTATATAAGCAAAGGTATTACTGCACATTTATCAATGCTTTTCAACATAGAAAACAGTGGTGAAATACCGCTGCCGCCAGCTAGCAGAACTATTGGCGAATGTTCGGCAACATGCTTTTCCAAAACAAAATTGCCAAATGGTGCTTCTATCTCCCAGATAGAAATGAATGCTGCATAATCTACAAGGTGATTGCTCATCTTTCCTCCGGCAACACGTTTTACGCTTACGGAGGGAAATTCGTCAGATGGTTTAGAGCTAAAGGAATAAGACCTGATGACTTGCTCTTCGTTTATCACACATTTTATATTGAGGTATTGTCCGGGAAAATAACTGATTGTCTGTTGCCGTGTATCAAAGTATATGGTAATAGTATCCCCTGATTCCTTTACTATTTTATGTGTGCTCCATATGTATTTCTTCATCTATGGTTTCTGTTTTCTTTGTTAGCCTCTTATAAAAAGCAAATCTCTTTTTAGCAGTCTAAAGAGAGGTCGGGTAAAGACTTTGGTATACTTTAGAGCTGTTTGCTGATAATTAACTTTCGTTTTGTCCTGCCTGCTGTCTTCTGACAATTTCCAGCTTGTTTTTTCTTATTTGTTTGAAATATGTGGATGTAAATCCAGTGTGTGTTTTTAGCAGATTAGAAAGTGAAGAAGGACTATTATATCCAAGAGCTCTTGCTATCTGCTTAAATGATTGTTCGGTATAAACCAGCAGTTCTTTCACTTTTTCTATTACCCGCATCACAAAAACTCTTTCGAGTGTAACTCCATATTCAAACAAGAATAGGGTACTGAATGCGTTGTAATTTACTTTCAGTTCGCGGGTAATTTTTGTAGTAAAAACTAATGATTTACCAGTGTCCATTCGGGTCTGAATAATTTGATCTGCTACTCTATTTACCTTGCCAATTATTTCCGAACGGTTACTGACTAACTTTTTTTGCAACATACCTTCTGCTTTAAAGATTGAGATTCGGTTCTACAGGAATATCATTAAGGATTTAAAATTTCAGGGATGATATACAACGGAAGTGTTTATGCGCTATCCCTGAAATTAAGTTTAACCTTTAGCTGCCGCTGCTGCCTGTTGAGGAGTTCGAAGAACTATTGGTATTATTGTTGCCAACTTTATAACCGGCTTTTTCAATAGCTTCTACCATCTCTTCTTTTACGTCATCGCTCTCAAAAGAAAAAGATAATCTACCGGCCTCCAATTTTTCGATTTTTACGCCATCAATACCTTTGATTGCGTTATTTACTCTTGCCTGGCAATGTGCACTTTGCATACCAGGTATACTTAATTCTACATTTTTCATTTTAAACTATTTTTTATGTACTACAAATTTGTGAATTGTTCTGCTGTTATTTATTACGTTATTCCCTGTTTGATTTATGATATTTCCTGATTGCGGAGCCGATCCCGATTTTTGCTAATTTTTGTTACAAAATTTCAAGGCCTTTTGGGTTTATTTCTTCCACTTTAATCTTAAACTATTACTTACAACACTTACACTGCTCAATGCCATTGCAGCTCCGGCTATCATTGGGTTCAGTAAAAATCCATTGATCGGGTACAGTATACCGGCAGCAAGAGGAATACCGATAAGATTATAGATGAACGCCCAAAACAGGTTTTGCTTGATGGTTGATACCGTTTGTTTAGAGAGGCGGATGGCTTGCGGTATCTTGGTAAGATCAGAGGAGATAATGGTCATTTTGGCCACATCCATAGCAATGTCGCTGCCTTTCCCCATTGCAATACTTACGTCAGCTGTTGCTAAGGCTGTGCTGTCATTAATTCCATCGCCTACCATCGCTACAGTTTTGCCTTGCTGTTGCAGCTCCTTTATAAAATCGGCTTTGTGCTGCGGCAATACTTCCGCTTTGTAATGCTTAATGCCTGTTTGCTCAGCAATCGCTTTGGCAGTAGCCTCATTATCGCCTGTAAGCATATATAATTCGATGCCCATTTCCTGCATTTCTTTAATTGCCTGAACCGATGTTTCCTTAATCTTATCAGCAATAGCGATTACCGAAAGCGCCTGTTGGCTGTTTGCAAACCAGATCACAGTCTTGGATTGCCTGCCCCATTCGTCG
>JANPIJ010000394.1:0-14424 GCA_031424955.1 Ferruginibacter sp.
TTTTCTAAAGAAAAAAGTAAGGCCAGGTTGGTTTTACAGGGTCACTGAGCCCTTTTTCCTTCGTTTAAATAATGGATATGCCCGTTTGCTTACCACATTTATGAAGGCCAGATGGTTAGCCTGGGTATTCCTGGCGGGCACTACCGCACTCATTTATTTTGTAGGCAAAGGGCTTCCTTCAGAATTGGCACCGATAGAAGATCGTTCAAACATGAACCTTATCGCAGTTGCACCCGAAGGTGTTTCTTTCGACTATATGAAAAAACACATGATCGGGGTTGGGAAATATGTGAATGACTCTACCGACGGGCTGTATCAAACCTATTCGATGGTCGCTATTTCCTTTATTCCAGCTCCGGCACCTGTGAATGTAGCTGTGCAAAGTATCTATCTCAAAGATCCGAAAGACAGAAAGCACAGCGTCCAGGATTTATATAATTTATATGGAGGTGCATCAGGACAATTCAGGGGATTTCTTTTGTTTCCCTATCTGCCACCAACTATTGGAAGCCGTTATGGAGGAGGGATGCCTATACAATTTGTATTGCAATCACAAAACCTCGACAGTCTGACAGCGGTGCTACCAAAATTTTTGGCAGCGGCACGCCAAAGTAAAAAATTGATGTTTATTGATACCGATCTAAAAATAAATAAGCCAGAGGTAAAAATAAATATCGATCGTCAGAAAGCGGCCTTGATGGGCGTATCACTGGAGGAAGTAGCTCACACGTTACAACTCTCCTTCTCTGGTCAGCGTTACGGATATTTCTTGCGAGACGATCGTCAATACGAAGTGATTGGGCAGTTGGACCGCGATTATAGAAATGATAAAAGTGATTTAAGTGCAGTCTACGTTCGTTCGGCAACAGGTAAAATGATTCCCTTGACCAATCTGATAACAACAGAAGAATCCGTAAGTCCTGCCGCCATTTACCGATACGACCAATACACTTCTGCTACCGTATCGGCAGCAATGGCTCCCGGAGTGAGCCTTGCCGAGGGTATACAGGAAATCGAAAAGATAAAGAAAGAAGTGCTGGGTGAAACTTTCAAGGCATCGTTAGCCGGCCAGTCGAGGGATTATACAGAAAGCCAGGGTAATATCAGCTTTACCCTTATCCTTGCCTTGCTGCTTATTTACATGATTTTAGCAGCCCAGTTTGGAAACCTGCGTGATCCACTCACCATTATGCTTACGGTGCCGATGGCTATAACCGGGGCTATTCTCAGCTTGTCTTGGTTTGGTCAGAGTTTAAATGTGTTCAGTCAAATCGGGATTATTACACTGATAGGATTAATTACCAAAAACGGGATATTGATTGTTGAATTTGCGAACCACCTGAAAAATACAGGGCTTTCAAAACGGGATGCAGCCATACAGGCAGCCGGGCAACGTTTCCGTCCTATTTTGATGACATCGCTGGCGATGATATTCGGAGCATTGCCCATTGCACTTACGGTTAACAGCCGTCAGTCATTAGGGATTGTGATTGTGGGGGGATTGGTGTTTTCGGGAATATTGACATTGTTCATTATCCCGGCTGTTTACTCTTATTTATCCAGCAAAAAAGGTGAGAAAGTTATTACGGAAGAAGATACCGAAGTTGAAATCATTCCAGTAGTAGAATTGTAATTTTTAATCTCAAAGAAGATAAAATGAAAAACAATATTTTAAATTTAGTTACTGTATTGCTGTTGATAAGCAGCGTAAATGTAGTGCATGCCCAGAAGAGAACGCTGTCCCTTACAGATGCTTTGGAAATGGCAAAACATGGAAACAAAGCATTGCAAGTTCAGGTTTTGGAAGAAATAAATGCCAAAGAAATTACCCGGGAAACAAAAGGCGGCTTACAGCCAAATATTTCAGGAAACGTAGGCTATTCCTATTATTTTGATAAGCAGGCTATTTTTCTACCGGGTTCATTTGCTGGTACGGATAAGCCAGTGCAGGACATCGCCGTTGGCGGAAAAAATGCCTATAACGCATACCTTACTTTAAACCAACCCCTTATTGCACCCAGTATTCGGCATCAGATAAAAGCGGCAGTAATTAATGAAAAAATTGAGATCGAAAAAACGACTGACCTCAAAAGTCGGGTGGCACTCCAGGTTTCTACCCGCTATTTAGGTATACTGATGATGAATAGTCAACTTGTTTTACTCGATCAAAGTTTGCAACGAAATATCAAAGTACTTCAAGATTCCCGATACTTACTGGCACAAGGAAGAGGTTTGAAATCTGATACATTGAGAAGTTTTATTGCCGTAGAAAATTTAAAATCTTCCGTTTCTTATTTAAAAAATAATGTTGAGGTTGCGGGCATTGAATTAAAAAGGCTTATCGGATTGGAAGATCCAGCCGAATTGGAATTGACCGATAATCTTGAGTTGGGTATTGAAACAAGCAAAAGCGTGTTTTACCAGGGCGATGAAGCATTCCAGGTTGCAGAAGCAAACCGAAAAGATTTTAATATTCAAAAACTATCCATTGACCTTCAGCGAAGAAAAATAAAAGCTACCGAAGCTATATCGTTGCCGCAGCTCTCGCTGATTGGACAATACCAGGTACAGGCACAAGCAAATGACATGAAATTTGGCCAATATACTTTGCCTAGAACTTCGTTTTTGGGCTTACAATTGACCGTACCTATTTTTAATGGGAACCGCACCAAATCTCAAATTAGCCAGGCAAAAATTAAAGGAAAACAAGAAGATATACGACTCAACGATTTAAAAGACGAGGTTAAAACAGAATTGGCCACCATTATAAGCAAATGGAAAGAAGCCGATTCGCAAATGGATATACAAAAAGCCACGGTGCAATCGGCAGCATTAAACCACCAAATGTTGGATGACCGTTTCAAAAATGGCTTAGGTTCAAGGCTTGAATTGACAGATGCTGAGTTGGCATTGACACAAGCCAAAATTAACTACCTGAATGCTGTATATAACTTTCGAACGCTCCACATAGAACTACAACATGCTCTTGGGCTGCTAAACCTATAATTACTCATCAACAATTTAATAAAAAACATGACAAAAAATAATTTACGACCAATAGACAAACCTGTTGCATACAGTAAACGCTGGTCCGCACTTTTATTACTATGTACTGCGCAGTTTATAGTGATTATGGACACCTCTATTATTGGGGTAGCCTTGCCCGCAATAAAAGCAGACCTAGGCTATTCGCAAAGCGGCTTACAATGGATTTTTAACGCTTATGTGATATCGTTAGGTGGTTTTTTGCTGCTCGGTGGGCGCTTGTCGGATATGTTCGGTGCCCGCAAGGTTTTTATGTGGGGCTTTGCCATTCTTTCAGCCGCATCGCTTTTGGCAGGCGTGGCCTGGTCAGAAGCAGCACTCAATACCGGTAGGGCTTTGCAAGGCCTGGGTTCTGCGCTTATTGCCCCGGCAGCGCTTACACTAGTGTTATCCAAGTTTACCGACCCCAAAGAACTCAATAAAGCGTTAGGCTTTTGGGGTGCTTCTGCCGCCGCTGGCGGTTCTGCAGGAGTTTTCCTTGGTGGTGCCATTACCGAATGGCTTTCCTGGCATTGGGTATTCCTTATTAACATTCCCGTAGGGCTTGCTGTACTTTTTTACAGCCGAAGCCTGCTGTTTAAAGGCAGTACTCAAAAAGGAAAAGTGGATATCACAGGTGCCATTTTTGCAACAGCCGCATTGGTACTGGCGGTTTACGCCATCGTATCGGCAGAGAGTGCAGGCTGGAAATCACTGCAGACTATTGGGCTGTTAGGCATTTCTGTATTGCTGTTCATTATCTTCTTTATCATCCAGAAGCAGAAAAAAGATCCGCTGGTACCGCTAAGCATTTTCAAGGTTCCCAATCTATCATCGGGTAACCTGGTGATGGCTTTGTTGGCTGCATCGTGGATACCGTTATGGTTTTTTCTCAATCTTTACCTGCAGCAGACTCTGAATTATTCTGCTTTCAATAGTGGGTTGGCATTGCTACCAATGACTATCGCTATTATGCTTTTGATGGTAGGATTTACCGGTAAACTCGTTGCCAAATTTGGTTTCAAAACAAATTTAATCGCAGGACTTGTGGCACTTACCGCTTCGCTGCTTTTATTTAGCACTATACCATCCGATGGAACGTTTTTGCTAAATGTATTACCAGCCTCTTTATTGGCAGCCATCGGTATGTCGTTGGCATATATTCCTGGTACGATAGCTTCTATGTCAGGAGCCAAACCCGAAGAAACAGGACTTGCCTCTGGACTGGTAAATACAAGTTATCAGGTAGGTTCAGCTTTGGGCCTGGCGATTATTGTGGCAATTTCTGCAGCAAAAACCAACTTCGAAAAAACTTCAGGAGCAACTGATATAATTGCATTGAACTCAGGTTTTCAAACTGCATTTTTAGCTGGAGCGTTTGTCTGTGCCGTTGCCGTAATTATAGCTGCTTTTTCTATCAAAACGCTTAAATAGTAAATTACGATCATCATAGATTTTCATTAGACTTTAAGTCAAAAGACACTACCGCTTAAAACCATTAAATCTTACAAATCAAACCGCAAATAGCGTAAACAAGAACAGCGGTTAACGACTGATCTTTGTCTCATTAAATAACAATAAAAAATTAAATAAAATGGAAAATAAAAATTTCAAGTTCAGGACAAACATCAATTGCAGTAGTTGCGTAGCAACAGTAACCCCTTTTCTTAACGATGCTGAAGGCGTATGCCATTGGGAGGTAGACACCACCACCAAAGACAAAGTGCTTTCCGTAAAATCAACAGGGATTAGCCATCAGGAAGTTATAGAGGCTGTTCAAAAGGCAGGCTTTAAGATAGAGTCTATAACTACATAAATATTGAAGAAAATAAATTGTTTAAAGAAATTAAAAACAAAACACATCATGAAAAAGCAAACAGAAATCAACTTTGTAAAAATCAGTGAAGAACAAACCAATAATTTAACTACAGTAGTAAGTGAAACTATAGCTACGGATTTTGTTCCCTTTAAAACATTTACTACAGCCGATCTGTGGAATATTCAGCGCAGGGGCAAAACTATAATGAACCGAAGGCACTTAACCTGATGTAGCAGCACATCCTGAGAAATATGGGCTATGTCCCTTCCAACTTGGCTATTCAAACAAAATAAAATAATGAAGGTTGGATAATGAACCAGATTTTAAAATCTGTTATAAAACAAGATGAATTCTCACAGGATAAAACGGGGAAAATTGTAGTTGGTATAATTATGAAAAGCATTGATTTAACCTTTAATTAAGCAAAGAATATGAGCACAGAAGACATTGAAGTGAAGTATATGACAATCGAAGATTGGGAAGCACTTGCTGAGATTTATAAGCAGGGACTAGATACTGGTAACGCTACATTTGAACAGGAGATTCCTACATGGGATGCGTGGAATGGTGCCCATTTAACAAAGGGCAGGTTAATTGCAACAATCAACAAGGAAATTGCAGGTTGGGCAGCCTTGTCTCCCATATCCGAAAGATGTATATATGCTGGAGTTGCGGAAGTCAGTGTATATGTATCAAATAAACACAAAGGTAAAAGAGTAGGCACAAAGCTGCTGGAATCACTAATTAAAGAGAGCGAAAAAGAACAAATTTGGACCCTTCAGGCAGGGATTTTTCCGGAAAATATTGCAAGCTTAGCTTTACACACCAAACTCGGATTCCGGATAGTTGGGTTTAGGGAGAAAATCGGTAAACTGAACCAGGTTTGGAGAGATACCGTGTTATTGGAAAGAAGAAGTTCAATAACGGGAATAGATTGAATTCTGTGTCATTGACATTAAAAGAAGCATTGCAGAATAAGGTCATGAAATATTATTTAGCTCTAATTTTTTAAATGTGCTAAAAAGCCACAGATGGCTTTGCTTGTTCTCCGGCATTCGATCAAATAACTCCCACCTGTATATTTCCTGGTTAGAGAAACCGCCCTGTTTGAAGAATGATCTTAATAAATCTTTGATTAGTGAGCATTATACTAACATTTCAAAGTAAATGGGTTATGAAATATTACCTGATGCATCATTCATAAGTAACAAAAAGGACAGGAGATTATGGACAGGAAATAAATGCAGATGGCCGAAAAATGCTGATGCAGCTAAAAGAACTCTGAGAAGTAAATACAAATTATTGGATCAACAAAAATTGGTTGTTATTGGTAATTATAATTGGTAACTTCTTTTTTAAAATAATTTCACAAATGCTGAAAACAAAAGTAGTAATGACAATAACTGCTGCATTTTTGGATTTGCAGGAGTAATTTTTACTTTTTCCGCAGGAACTTTCCAACACTTTTCAAAATGGGCAAAGCGACCTCAATAATCTTTGAAATATCCGATAGTTTGTATTTCCATTTTGCCAATGCTTAACAGGATGTCAAAATCGAATTTAATGGGTGGGATTTTCAGTAGGTCTATTGCAATGGCCAATTTCACTCACTTTATGATTGGTAGACTGGCTCTCACTAAAGGGTGCATTAAAAATTCAAAGATAATGTTCCGTTTGGCATGCAATGATATATATTTAATAATGGCAGTACTTTTTAGCATTGTATTATTCACTGGTCCAAATTCTAAAGCTCAACCAATTTAAAATGATAAAAGTAGCTAAAGACGTTTTTCACATTTCCTTAATGCCAAGAAACAGTATTAACTGTTATCTAATAGAGGATGTTATTATTGATGCCGGGATCAGAAGTTCTTATAAAAAAATAATTAATGATGTTCAACATAAAGCTATTTCCACTCATGCACTCACTCATGCCCATGCCGACCATCAGGGTAGCAGTAAAGCCATTTGCGAAGCATTAAACATTCCTTTATGGTGCAGTATGTTGGAGAAACCACAAGCTGAAACAGGTAATGCAACAAAAGAATACCCTTTTCAAAATCATTTCATTACTAAATTCCAAAGGGCTTTCTGGGCTGGTGAGGGTTTCCCTGTTTCTAAAGTGATTAAAGAAGGAGATGAAGTAGGTGGATTTAAAGTAATAGAAACCCCTGGCCACTCAAGTGGTCATATTTCATTCTTTAGAGAAAAAGACGGTGTATTAATTGTTGGAGATGTGTTAACAAACATGAATTTGCTTACCACATTTGTGGGCTTACATCAACCACCTGGTTTATTTACATCAGATAAAGAAGAAAATGTAAAATCAATTTTAAAACTCGCTGCATTGCAACCTGCATTTCTTTGTTTTGGTCACGGTCCAGTTCTTAAAAACAAAGGTGAACTAAATGTATTCGTAAATAAAATAAATAAGAATTAATAAAGCGCCAATCATTATAAAAAGAAATATTCCTGTCTGTAACAATTTTCCTGTTTCCGATCCAAAGAAGAAATTAAACCAATCACTTCATGAAAAAGTAAACAGGAAAACAACTTTTCAAAAATCAATAAAAAACAGACAAATAAGTTAACTACGGTACTAAGTAAATTATTCTCTACCGATCTTATTACATCAATACTCACAAACTGTTAGTAGGTGCATCATTTCCAAATCCACAAAGATAAAAGCCTACTATGAGAAACATTACATTAACTTAAAGGACAAAGATCTTCACCGTAACCCCAGTAATGATTATGATGAATCTGTCATGCATTCTTATTACAATGATATTTCCCTGGTTTATTAGAATTGCCATTATAAAAGAAACAAACATCACAAATGAAATTCTATGGTTACATAACGACACAAACGGGAGTTGAACCAGCATAGAAATAAATTTAAAAACTCAAAACATGAAAGCAATTGTTTACACCCAATATGGGTCACCGGAAGTTCTTCAACTCAAAGAGGTAGAAAAACCTTTGCCGAAAGAAAATGAGATACTTATAAAAATTAAAGCAACGGCAGTAAACTCAGGTGACCTGCGATTGCGAAAAGCTGACCCATTTGCAGTCAGGTTCTTTTTTGGTTTAACAAAACCAAAAAAGAATATTCTTGGCGGCGTTCTTTCCGGCGAAGTAGAAGCCACCGGCACCGCTGTTAAACTCTTTAAGGTTGGCGACCAGGTCTTTGGTTCTACAGGTATGAGTTTTGGGGCTTATGCAGATTATAAATGTTTGCCGGAAAGCGCTGTGCTGACATTAAAGCCAGATAATATTACACATGAGGAAGCTGCAGTAATTCCCTTTGGAGGAATTACTGCATTGTTTTTTATAAAAAAGGCAAATATTCAAAGCGGACAAAGGGTGCTTATCAACGGAGCTTCAGGTGCTGTTGGTACAGCTGCAATTCAACTGGCTAAATATTATGGAGCTCATGTTACAGGTGTATGCAGTACTACTAATATTGATTTGGTAAAATCTTTGGGAGCCGATGCCTTTGTAGATTATACAAAAGAAGATTTCACCAAAAATGGCGAGACCTATGATGTTATTTTCGACACGGTAGATAAGATCTCTTTTGCTGATAGTTTAAGATCGTTAAATAAAAAGGGGATACTTATTTTGGGTGCATCCGGCCTGTCAGGCATGTTACAGGGTGTATGGACATCCATAACAAGTAGCAAGAAAGTAATTACAGGTATGATCAGTGAAAAAGTTGAGGATATCAATTTTCTTAAAGGGCTTATTGAGAATTGCAAAATGAAAGCGGTCATTGACAGAAGCTATTTACTTGCACAAATGACAGAAGCGCATACATATGTAGAGAAAGGGCACAAGAAAGGAAATGTAGCGATAATAGTGGCGGATTATTAAGACCGGGCGTAGTCAATGCCATTGCAGCATTTATCGCTGCTATTTCTATCAAAACGCTTAAACAATAATACACTATCGACGGTAAAGGTCTCTGCAATCATTAAATCTTACAAATTAAATCGAAAATAGCGTAAACAAGAACAGCGGTTAACGGCTGATCTTTGTATAATTAAATAACAAAAATTAAAATAAAATGGAAAATAAAAATTTGCAGTTCAAGACAAATATTAATTGCAGTAGTTGCGTCGCAACAGTAACTCCATTTCTTAACGATGCCGAAGGCGTTTGCCATTGGGATGTAGACACCACCACCAAAGACAAAGTGCTTTCTGTAAAATCTGAAGGGATTACCGAACAGGAAGTTATAGAGGCAGTTCAAAAGGCAGGCTTTAAGATAGAGTCTTTAACAGCTTAAAAAAATGGAACGAAAATAAATTGTTTAAAACAGCAATAGCTGTGGGTTAAGTGATTGCAGAGGTATTTTATCCTGCAATTACGGTCAAAGCAAATCGTCAGAAATGTAAAATTATCAGCATAGATAAGGAAAGTGTTTACGCTTGCCCTATGCACCCGGAAGTTATCTAAAAGCAAGAGGACAAATGTTTCATACGAAGGTATTCATCAACGGGGGAAGTATCCTTTATTTACCAATTTTAAATCAAGCGGTGTGGCACAGGCTCTAAACAGGCAGGAAATTGAAGTGCATGGACACCATATAACAGGTAATGAAGAGGGTTCAAACAAATGGATTTCGGAAGATAACGGTTACATAGTGACCCTCGAAAACGGAAACGATTTTAAAATCAACAGAACACAATCTGTTGAAATATCCGTTGAAAAAGATAGAATGAAATTACAAGAAAGCGATATGCAACAATACCTTGGAGCGTCTGCCCATATCGTCATGATTGGCAAGGACGGTAAAGAGTTCCTGCAAATTCATCCTGTGTCAGACAGCCGTTTCCCCATTTATGCAGAAACGCATATTGAGAAAGTGGGTGTTTACAGGATGTGGGTACAGTTTAAAATAGACGGGCAAGTGCTTGCAGCGGATTTTACCATTGATGTAGTACAGGGAGGAAAAATTGATAACGAGAAAAGCAGCAGGTACATCAATCATTAATTACATGAATTATTAGTCAGAAGCCGACAGTTTAAAGGATCAGCTACAATAGAATTTTTAAATCATTAAAACAAAACAGAAATGAAAAAGAACACATTGGTATTGGCGATTTTGCTGTTGGGGTATACAGCATTTGCACAAAACACAAATACACTTTTAAACAATTACCTCAGCGTGAAGAATGCCTTAGTAGGTGGCGACGAAAAAGCTGCAACCCAGGCAATCAGCACATTATACCAAAGCATAAAAGACGAAAGCAGCTTTGCCCAAAAAGAAGCATTGCTGACAGCTACTGAAAAGTTGGTCAAAGCAAGTAGTATTGAAAAACAAAGGGCAGTTTTTAATGACGTTTCGACCACTATGTGGACACTCGTAAAAAGTACAACCAAGGTAAGCCAACCTGTGTACTATCAATATTGCCCCATGAAGAAAGCATATTGGCTAAGCAATGAAGCGGCTATAAAGAACCCTTATTACGGCTCATCAATGCTGACTTGCGGTAAAGTTTCCGAAACAAAAAATTAAAAAGTGAAAGGCCATAACCAGGTGAATAGAAAAACTATCAATGTAATCTTGATAGTTTTTTTATTCACCATTATTTTGTTCTGCTTCGTTAGCATTGCGAAACAGAACTCCCACACATCGGATTTTACCCAGCTTCAAACAACTCAATCCGAACAAAGATTTATACACCCGTAAGTAAATCTTACAAAGATCTTCTGTAATAACGTAATGACCAGAGCTTTTTTTATTGCCAATTTTGCCTTTAAAATATGCATATAATGAAAATAAAAAATATAACCTTATTTCTAATGACCGCAATGTTATTGGCCGCCTCATCTACATCTGCTCAAAAGATTGTCAGTTATGATCTGTATGTCAAAGACACCCTTGTCAATTATGCCGGGAAAAGCAAACGAGCCATCGCCGTAAACGGGCAGATACCCATGCCAACACTAACATTTACAGAAGGCGATACGGCTGAAATCGTGGTGCATAATGAACTAAAAGAAGGCACATCCTTACACTGGCACGGCGTGTTTTTGCCCAATAAAGAAGATGGAGTGCCTTATTTGACACAACCTCAGATACCGTCCGGCACTACGCATACTTACCGATTTCCCATTATTCAGAATGGTACGCATTGGTATCATTCACATTCAGGTTTGCAGGAACAAATTGGTATGTACGGCAACCTTGTATTTCTTAAAAGAGCAGATGATAAAACTTTCCGGAAAGGAATTGATGATTTGCCTGCAATACCAATCGTGTTAAGCGAATGGACCAATCTCAATCCCGATAACATTCACAGAATGCTGCACAATGCTAACGATTGGTCAGCGATAAAAAAGGGGGCTACACAGTCTTATGCAGAGGCAATTCGGGAAGGACATTTTAAAACCAAACTCAACAACGAATGGAAACGTATGTTGGCAATGGATGTAAGCGATGTGTACTACGACAGGATATTAATGAATGGCAATGCTTCCACAGATTTAAAACATATCAATGGCAAAACACTTAAAGCAGGCGATAAGGTAAGACTTCGCATTTCAAACGGTGGAGCTTCTTCCTATTTTTGGCTTCGTTATGCCGGTGGGAAAATAACTGTGGTTGCCAATGATGGTAACGATGTGGAACCTGTGGAGGTCGATAGATTAATTATTGCCGTATCCGAGACCTACGATGTAGTGGTAACTATTCCTGAAGATGGACTAGCATACGAATTTATGGCCACTACAGAAGACCGCACCAACTCTTCAAGTTATTTTATCGGTGTCGGTGTTAAAAGGCACCTTTCTCCACTTCCCAGATTAAAGTATTTTGAAGGAATGAAAATGATGAATGATATGATGAAGATGAATGGCGACCTGGATGATATGGGTATGAGTATGAGCCTGAACCAAATGGATATGAACGTGGTGATGTATCCAGAAATTACAGGAGAGACTGCAAAAAAGAAAAGGCAAAACAAGCATGACATGAATAATGATGCAAACCCTAACCGATACAATGCAAACGCTTTAGGGGATATCGTTACTTTAAATTATGCAATGCTTACATCACCTCACAATACCACACTTCCCAAAGAAGCACCTGTAAAAGGATTAAAATTTACCCTTACCGGAAATATGAACCGCTATGTGTGGAGTATGGACAATAAAGTCCTTTCCGAAACCGATAAAATACCTGTAAAAAAAGGAGAAGTATTACGCATCACCATTTACAACAATTCTATGATGCGTCATCCAATGCATTTACACGGGTTTGATTTTAGGGTGATTAATGAAAAAGGAGAAAATGCACCGCTCAAAAATGTATTAGACATTATGCCTATGGAAACAGATACTATAGAGTTTCTGGCAAACGAAGAAGGCGATTGGTTTTTCCATTGTCATATCTTATACCACATGATGTCGGGTATGGACAGGGTTTTTGCAGTAGGCGATTATAAAAATCCTTTACTTCCTGATAAAGAAAAAGCTTACAAAATGTTGCAACACGAAAGTAATATGTCACACTTTATGGTACAGAACGATTTTGCTACCAACGGAAATGACGGCGAAGCAATGTTACAAAATGCAAGATGGAATTTAGGGACAGAATGGCGTTTGGGTTATAACAATATGCACGGTTATGAAGTGGAAACGCATTTGGGAAGATACTTAGGAAAAATGCAGTGGTTGATGCCGTTCATCGGTTTTGATTGGCGATACCGTAAAATGGGAATTGACGAACAGGAGAAAAATATATTTGGACAGGTAAACAAAAAGGATCGCAGGAGTGCTATAAGTTTAGGTATCATGTACACCCTTCCCATGCTGGTAAACTTCCAGGCGGAAGTATATCACGATGGTATTGTTCGCCTGTCTTTGATGCGGGAAGACATTCCGGTAACAAAAAGATTAAGAGCAGGCTTTATGGTAAATACCGATAAGGAATATATGGCAGACCTTAAGTATATCATCAATAAAAATATAGGAATCCGTACACATTATGACAGCGATATGGGTTTTGGTGTAGGGCTTTCATTGAATTATTAACACTTAATATTAAAGAAAAAAGGTACACAATCACGAACACTATCATTACCAGAACCATAGCAGTTGTAATGGGCATACTCACGCAGAACTCAACCCTAATAATAAGCACTAAGGACACAACCACTCAAAAGGCAATACATTGTCCTTTGCATTTTGGTTCAATTTGATGTTCTCAATAATTGAAGAAGTAAGCAGCATCTTAAAGATCATCGTATCGGAATGTCAGGATAAGCAATTCCAGGACTTACTGTAAATGGTTTTTCATTCTATAAAATTGAAAAATGTTGCGGGTATCGTCACCAGCAATCAGATAAACCCAAAGTATGTCTCAACTGGATATTGTAGGATGAGCAAATTGAAATCGACAGGATGCCAACGAAAAAATTATTGCAAGCGGCTACCGCAGAACCGGGCAGGTTGAGCAAATGAATAATTTGAAACGCATACCAAAACAGAATTGCCGATTTATAAAAGTGGTTTTGTCTATTTGTATGTAGCAATGAAACGCCTAACATAGATGTTTCTTTGAAAATTGCAGGTAACACATACGGTAGTTCCTATTTTGAGGAAACACATTATTATCATTTCGGGTTGCCCCCTGAGTGAGTGTCCTGTATAATTTTTGACAAGCCTTATAAGTAGGCAAACTTAAGTAATCTGCTATAACTTCGGATTTTGCAGGCAAATCTGGCCTGTTTTCATAACATTTCCTTCCACGCCGGAATCATGAAAGACCTTCATGCAAAGGTTAGATACTTTGGAATATGAAAAAATCATTTATTCTTTTATTACACAAAGGTTTTTGGATCTGTTACTTCATTATGGTAGCAATCATGTTAGCTGTTTACTTTGGAAGCTGCAGTCACGTAAGTAACCAGGAATCCAGAATTTTGAATGCTTTAAAAAGTCTGGAAGAGTGTTTCTTTAGATACCACTAATCAGACCGATAAAAATATTTTACCAAAGGGGCAATAATTATTTTCAAAAAATATCATGCCGTTATGCGCCAACTGGCGGATCGCGCTTTTCACCGCAATCTTTTTTATAGAAGTATTTTCGTTGCTATCCCTAACGGATTAATCTGAATATTCCTCAATTGAAAAACTTTAATAAAGATTAGTGAATCAGGCCCGGCACAGTACACTCGTCTTATTTCTTTTACGCCTGCGGCAAATAAGCCGGGTGAACTGCACCAGATAAATATATTGATCATTGAGATTGGCTCGTACCTCACCAAACACAATTCCAGATTACACAATTATACCTGAAAGAAAAATAAAACACACTCCAAAGAAGTACGGTAAAGATTCTGAGCAGTAGTTCCGCCTTTTTATAATATTGCTCCCTTTTCATAACATGAGGCGGAACAACTGCTCATAAAAGAAAATTGATCATTGAGATTGGTTCGTGCCTTCCGGGTAGAGCGGTTCGTTTCCTCCCCGCTCCCCCACAGACCCGTACGAGCGGCTTTCCCGCATACGGTTCCTCCATTTACGGTTTCGCTTATACATAGCTGTGATAGATTTTCGGTTTTAACA
>JANPIJ010000395.1:0-1568 GCA_031424955.1 Ferruginibacter sp.
GGTTGATTTGAACAAAGAGGAAACTTATTCCAGTGTTATGATGATCTCTTTGTCCTAGTTAATTGACAATTGACGATAGTGAACCAAGACAGTCTTAAAAATAATTTACTACAATCGGGATAAGTAAATTTTGAATTTACCAGGTACGTCAAAAGCCTTCAACAAAAAAGTTTGGTAATAAAACAATATTGTTTATGTTCTCAACCATTTAACCAAGCTATCTGCTAATTAATACAATCAATTCACCGTATTAATAAGATGCAATTTTTTTTATTTCACATGTTTATGCGATTGCAGGCGAGTAGTGTATCATACATCTTTGCGGTAACAAAATATTTAAAAACATTTCAAACAATTATTATGAAAAAGAGTACGTACATCGACTACAGCGTTCTTCTGGCTTGTCTGTCACCTAAGAAGGTACAGGATCATCAGGGGTTAGATATTCTTCAGCAATTGACTGAAGCATTGTCTGTGATTAAGATTCAATTTAACAAATAATAAATTGTACCCAGGCTGAGAAATCGTTCACCAGCCCATAGCTTATCAATTGCCCCTAAGTTTATTTTTTAAAGACACCTTTTTTAAAACATCATGTCTTTCCATGCATGATCTGTAGGGTAGTTTTATCTTTTGATTTTTAATAACAAACCTTTTGCAGGATTTCTTTTGCTTAACAATTATCAGAAGTTTACTGCTTGCCTGCTCTCTTGTAAAAATTGCTGTAGAGGATAAAGGCTGGGAGCAAAAGGAAGAGCTGGCCGTCAGAGGCCGCACTGGTTTTATCATAAAACAAAGACTTTCATTTGGTGAATTTTATACCAGAGCCGTTCAGCGCTCCTGTACTAAAGGCAGCAGCTGGGGCTTTACCTTACCGGTGGCCAATGATTGGGTAGATCTGTTGAAAGTTGAATGTGTTCGCCGTAAACAAACTATACGTTTAAGAATACAAGATGCTACCGGAAATGAAATTTAAGTAACAGCATTCTACAAAGTTCGCTGGACTGATTTGACAATTGGTAACGATCCCAATAGTGTTGCAAATATTATAGGTGATTTGTTGGAGATTGGTGATGCCGGTACCAATACCTATGCGGTACGCACATTTTCATCCCGTAATGAACAACCCTGGGAAATGACTATTGATAATAATGCTACCCAGATTGATGCAATAAAATATACGGGTTAGTGGTAAATAGTAAAACAGCGTATTATACTGTAGCGCCGATTTATAAACTCATCAACAAAAAGGGTAATGCACTGCACTTCCGTTTGGTAGCTCAGTAGGTTTTGAATTTCGAAATCAATCGGGAGAAACGGTAGCTGTAATATCACTCATCGACCATGGAGAGGTTTAAAAATGGCGATGCCATATCCCGTTTTGAATACAATACCGATGGTACTCTAAACAAGCTAATCTTGAAATTAGATGCTGTAACTAGAGATGATAATACAGATGATAATGTAACCTACACCGCAAAAGTCTTGGCAAAAAAAGTAAACAATCAATGCAATAACTAACCTAAAAACGCAACAATAATGAAACTTATGTTTATTCAATTAATTGC
>JANPIJ010000396.1:0-2048 GCA_031424955.1 Ferruginibacter sp.
CACCAAACTTCATTTTAGAAAATGAAAAAGGAGAAAAAATTAGTCTGGCTACATTCAAGGGAAAAGTTGTTTTTTTGGATTTTTGGTATGCAGCCTGCGGACCTTGTCACGCTTTATTTGAATCTATAAAACCTGTAAAAAAGTATTACGCATCAAATGATAAGGTGGTATTTCTTACCGTCTCGATTGATTCAAAAAAAATATGGATGGCATCCCTTGACAAATATAAATTAGAAGGATATCAAGCCTTTACAGAAAATAAAGAAATAAATCACCCAATAATTAAGTCCTATAAAATTGATGGGTATCCAACAACATTTATAATAGATAAAACAGGAAAAATATTTTTGAATAATCCATCAAGTGCACCGCAGGATTTACAACAACAAATTGAAAACGCATTGACAATTGAGAGCAACTAACCGCCAACATGGGGTTTTATGCAAGTTGGGCTTGACAAACAAGCATCAACCAATTGCAAAACCAGGCAGTGGTTCGGGCTGGACAAACAATGTTAAGCATTAGTAATTAACTTCAGCAAAATATTTTCAATCAACAGCGGTTCGGGCGGACGGAATTCTAATTCCCAACCTGCATAAAGCCCTGTTCGTTAGCGGCAATTCTAACGCCGAGAAGCATTTAAAAGTAACTATATGATTATAGGGTCAAAATTTCAATTATTACTCTTGTTACTAGTTACTGCAGTAAGCACCTACGCACAAAATGGTCGACCTCAGCTAAACATCGGTGATCCTGCTCCGCCGCTGCGGGTGCGTGGGTGGATAAAAGGTACACCCATTCAAAAATTCCAAAAGGGCAACGTGTATGTGCTGGAGTTTTGGGCAACCTGGTGTAAACCTTGTATTGCGGCTATGCCTCATCTCTCCATATTGGCTCGTAAATACAAGGATAGGGTCACAGTTATTGGTATTGATATCTTGGAAAGGAAAACCACTTCTCTAAAGAAAGTAAAACACTTTGTTGATAGCTTAGGGAAAAGGATGAATTATAATGTAGCGGCAGAGGATAGTAACTTTATGGTGACTGGCTGGCTCGATGCTTCTGAAGCTCGTGATGAGGGCATTCCTAGATCTTTTGTAATAAATGAAGCAGGAATGTTGGCCTGGATCGGACACCCTAAAGACCTTCCTGAAGTTCTACATAAAATTGTTGATAATACCTGGAATATAAAAGAAGCACTCTTGAAGCGGAATTCAGATAAGCGGCTAGCAGAGCTGGACAAAGAAGCAAACTACGATCTAATGGCGTATACACATGATACTTTTAAGCCAGATTTTGTTCCAAGACCTGATTCAGCTCTTTTGGCGATTGATGAAATAGTTAGAAAAGAACCGAAACTGAAATACGCGCCCTCAATTGCATATAATACCTTTTCGTCTTTACTTAAAACAGATCCGCACAAGGCTCATGAATATGGGCGGATAGTGCTGGTGACATCAACTTATACGGAACCGGCCTACAGTTCAGTTTATAATGTAGTAGATCTTTTCTCAGACACTTCAAATCTTCCAGTAAAAATATACCTGTTAGGCGCGGAAGCTTACCAGATGGATATTGATCATATTCCATATCCGGAAATTGCTAGCACTCAAAAACTTTATCACAGGATGGCAGCTTTGTATTGGCGGGCAAATGAAAAATCAAAAGCAATTGACGCCGAACTAAAAGCCATAGAAACGTTGAAAAACAAAAAAGACTTTTCTAAGGCCGATCTGGCTGCATTTGAATTGCAGCTTCAGCACTACAAAAAAAAGTAGGCAGACTGGTGTAGGGTACACCCTAATCCAAAAAAATGTCAAGTTCAATTTAGCATTAAAGATTTAAGCGGCGTAGAACATTACATATGTATCATCAAAAGGGATTTAACAAAGAAAAGAACTGCCGCTAATCGAGTAAGGAAGGGGAATTTCACCCCAACCTCCTCACGGAACCGTACTTGAACCTCTCGATTCATACGGCTCTTCAGTTATGGTCTTACTTGACTTTGTTATGCAACTACCAATTTAATAATAGCAGAAGAACCGGGT
>JANPIJ010000397.1:0-6008 GCA_031424955.1 Ferruginibacter sp.
TGGGCATTTAGGACGAAAATCAGACGGCCCACCAGGATTAAAAACTGTATGGCTGGGCTATCAAAGAATATGTGATGCAGCCAGTGTTTATGAGATCATGACCCCTTCCTAAATTTGGGTAATGGGTAGCCGAGGGAGAGGGGAGCCTGACCCTAAAAATTTGCAGCCCTTTTCTATTGGCTGTCAGTAAGTAAACAATCGTGTATATATAATTGTCGCAGCTCAATATAGGGTTGCCAACCTTTTTTTAAGTGTTTTTAAGTAGAAAAGAACCTGCACAAGGTTGGCAAACCTTCCGGCAATTTTAAATGCACCCTTATCATCTTATGAGAAGTAGAAAATCCGTAAATTGACTATCATCAATATTGTTGATGTATCCCCCGTATTTGAATCACGAGGAAAAAGACAGATCAATGAAACATCGCATCAAATGAAATAAATATCAATAAATTTTAAAATTATTTTCAGATGAAAAAGATTTTATCAATTACACATATTTTATGTTTCATTTCTTATTGCGCATTTTGCCAAAATGTGGGTATTGGCATCAGCACACCTACCCGGGCAAAATTAGAAGTGAATGGTGTAGCAGGTGCAGGTGCCACCAACGCTATATTTGGCGGAGATGCCACTGGCATATCATTGCAAAGAAATTGGCCGACGATAGGGTTTAATCAATACAGGGATATCGTAAGTCCCGGATCACAGGGCAGGTATATGGCCAATGGATTTGCTGCCATTCAATATTTTGATCCTACTACCGGGGCGATGGCCTTTGATATGTTTCCGGGCGGTACGGCTAATTTATTTACGCCTGCGGCCAAAAGGGCCATCACTATCCTGGCTTCAGGAAATGTAGGCATCCGTACCGGTGGGTCAAATACGGCTTCCCTGTATGTAATTAAAGGAACCAATTTTGATGGGACGGCTATTTTTGGCGGTACCCAATATGGCTCTTATTTCAATTATTCCAATACGGAAGATACCTATATCAGGCCGGGAAAAGACGGGGCAAAGGTGATTATTAATGATGTTCTAAATGGGAAGATAACTTTGGGAGTAGGAACCGGCCGGATAGGTATCAATGAATCTTTTCCAATTACTTCATTGCAGCTGAATGGCGCCCTCGCTATGAACGCGGCTCATATAACCATATCCAATACCAATTATCTCATCAATGTAGGTGACAGATCGTATATCGTAGTTGCAAAAGCAACGCCCGATGCCACATTTGCCAACATCTCCAATGGCATTGTTCGCGGG
Organism: Ferruginibacter sp.; assembly: GCA_031424955.1. Taxonomy (GTDB): domain Bacteria; phylum Bacteroidota; class Bacteroidia; order Chitinophagales; family Chitinophagaceae; genus Ferruginibacter. The sequence continues at coordinate 1,264 of JANPIJ010000397.1, forward strand.
CAGGTTTTAATCATAGAAAGCGATCTGTCAAATGGGTCCTCGGGTTTTCAGGTTTTTGATGGAAATAATCTAAGGCTATCGGGCGACCCTGTTCTCCTTCGCCTGAAAGGCCTGGATACACTGATGTTAATTTGGAACGGAACTTATTGGTTGCAGGTAAGTCATGCTGAAAATTTTGATTGAAGCGTCCTTCCCGTGTTTTTTTACCTGCCTGGAGAATGGCCGCCACTTTACCAGGCTGTAGCCCGTTAACAAAAGAAGCCGGTGGCAGGTCATTCAATGCATCAGGCAAATGTTACCTGGTCTGAGAAACCGGGTTAAACCAGTCAAGCGCCCAGGTATAGTTTTTTCGTGCTACATTAACCGGCAAAACTTTTAGTTAGTCATCAAAACCCGTAAGCAAAATGGGGGTAATCGTTATTATATGATCATCACAACAAAGGCTACCTGCCTGGTAGCCTTTGTTGTGATGATATTTTATCGTTAGAATAAATGCTTCATTACTTCTTCACATACTTACCCAATGCCTTCCCGGCATCTGCATAGGCTTCTGCTATTCTTAGCCCGGTATCAAAATCGTAACCACCAAAAGTTCTGCCCAGGGCATTTTCTAATGATATGGTGGCAATCACTTTGCTTTTGTCGGCAGTTTCTACAATTACGGCATCCGCATCAATTTTAGCGTTTTTACGCCAAACACCAATATTATACCCGGGTTCAACGAATTTGGTTTTAAAGATGATCGTGTATTTCGCTTTATTGCTTTCCGACATCTCACTGGCCTTAGTAAATAATTCTATGAACTTTGGCTCAAACCGTTGTACCCGGTCGCTTACCCAGCTTTTGGCCCAGGTGTCGCCCCTGCCGGTTTCCTTTTTATTGTATTCCTCCGTTTTCTTCTCAACGTATTCTTTCTCCGTATCAAATTTGCCCACCGACATGTTGTCGTAGGTAAATTCAAAGTTGATGGAAGTCTGGTCTTTCAAAACCGAAAGGTCTCCCCCTGTTAATTTAAGCTTTTGAGCGCCGGAAAGCGTTGGAGTGGATAGCAGCCCCAAAAGGGTTGCGCTAAAAATTAGGAATTTCATCTGGTAATTTTTTTTGATTAAAAAATGAAATAAAAATATATAAAATTTTTAAACAATAGGTAACTATTAAAATAAATCGTTCAGAATCACCAAAATAAATCTATATTCCATGATGTATATTGCCTTAAAGGAATATATGGCAGGCAAAATAAAAAATAAAAACCAGTGTTAAGTTAAGCGTGAATTGTTGGTAGTGAACAGGCAATACTGAATGGGCAAAATATGAAACCAGTCTGCATTGATCAATCTCTCTTCACCATTCACCATTGACCATTCACAAATCAATTCGTCATATCAAACTTAACCTGGCACCGGCCCATGCGTAAATCCTGTTCAGGCACGTTCTTCCGAAATGGGGAATGCAAAAAAGGTAAAATCTGATATCTTTATTCTAATTTTACCGCATTTGTAATCAATAATTTGATAAATAAAATTGGCCCATGATACATGTAGGTGATAGAGCCCTTACTTTAGACGATTTCTCTGAAATTTTATTTAAAGAAAAGGGAGTTGTTTTAGATGCCGCTGCTATTGAAAAAGTGAATTCGAATTTTCGTTTTTTGCAAAAATTCTCTACCAATAAACTGATTTATGGTATCAATACGGGCTTTGGCCCAATGGCCCAGTACAAGGTAAGCGAAGAAAACCTGTTGCAATTGCAGTATAACCTCATCCGGAGCCATAGCTCAGGTGGCGGGAACCTGATGTCGCCCGTTTTGGTAAAGGCGGTAATGATTGCCCGTTTAAACAGCCTGATGCAGGCCTATTCCGGCGTACATACGGAGGTGGTGGAACTATTAAAAGAACTCATCAACAAAAATGTAGCTCCCTGTATTTATGAACATGGTGGTGTTGGCGCCAGTGGCGATCTCATCCAACTGGCGCATCTTGCGCTGGTATTGATCGGGGAAGGAGAAGTGATATACGAAGGCGAAATTTTTTCAACCATAGAAATTTATAACCGGTTAGGAATAAAACCACTGTCAATTCACATCAGGGAAGGCCTTGCTATTTTAAATGGCACTTCCGCCATGACGGGGATTGGAATGGTGAATATCATCCAGGCCCGTAAATTACTGGAATGGTCGGTGATGCTGTCGGCGATGATCAACGAAATTGTGCAGGCTTTTGACGACCACTATTCCTACGAATTAAATATTGTAAAAAAGCATAAGGGCCAGAATAAGATTGCTGCAATGCTTCGGGATATTTTAAAGGATAGCAAAATGATCCGTGACCGCTCGGAGCATTTGTATAATCCCGATAACCTGGACCAGGAAGTTTTCCAGGATAAAGTGCAGGAGTATTATTCGTTACGCTGTGTTACACAGGTACTCGGGCCCATTTTTGATACCATCGCCCAGGCCGAAAAAGTAGTGGTGGATGAGCTGAATTCAGTGAATGATAATCCTGTAATTGATCACCAGAATGAAAATATTTTCCATGGCGGAAATTTTCATGGCGATTATGTGTCGCTGGAGATGGATAAACTGAAGATCGCCATCACCAAATTGTCCATGTTATCGGAGCGGCAACTCAATTATTTGTTAAACGACAAGCTGAATCATAAATTTCCGCCCTTTGTAAACCTTGGCGTGTTAGGGTTTAATTTCGGTATGCAGGGCATGCAGTTTACGGCTACTTCCACCGTTGCTGAAAATCAAACGCTGTCCTTCCCGATGTATGTACACAGCATACCCAACAACAACGACAACCAGGATATTGTTAGCATGGGTTGTAATGCGGCATTGATGACTAAAAGAGTTATTGATAATTCGTTTGAAGTGCTGGCCATTCAAATGATGACCGTTTTACAGGCAATCGACTACCTGGACTGTGTGCAGCGGTTATCACCGAAAACACATGAAGTATACAACGAAATCCGGGAGATATTTCCAAAATTCGTTGAAGACCTGCCAAAATATAAGGATCTCGAAAGGGTGAAAACTTATTTTGAAAAATCTGACCCAATTATTAGTTTTAATGGAAATGTAATCGCAGCTTCCAACGGCAGTTTGCGCAACAAATAGTATAATCATCTTAAATCATATCGGGGGATATCAAATGAAATGTGCATTAGTTACAGGCGGATCAAGAGGCATTGGAAGACAGGTATGCTTTAAAATGGCATCCATGGGCTATTATGTAATTGTAAATTATAAAACCAACCAGGCAGAGGCCCATCATACCTTGAATGAAATAAAGCAAACCGGGGGTGATGGTGAACTGCTTCAGTTCGATGTGAGCAGTAAAGATCAGATACAGGAATTGCTGGGGGGATGGATTGAAAAGAATCCTGAAAAAATCATTGAAGTATTGGTAAACAATGCAGGGATAAAAGATGATGGCTTAATGATGTGGATGAAGGATGAACAGTGGGAATCGGTAGTAAGGACAAGCCTTGACGGTTTTTTCTATGTAACCCGGATGGTGTTAAGTGATATGCTGCGCAAAAGGTATGGCCGGATTGTGAATGTAGTGTCGCTTTCGGGGTTAAAAGGCATGCCGGGACAAACCAATTATTCAGCCGCCAAAGCCGGCGTGATTGGCGCTACCAAAGCACTGGCACAGGAAGTAGCGAAAAGAGGCGTAACGGTAAATGCGGTTGCTCCCGGTTTTATAAAAACGGATATGACTGAAGGGCTGGATGAAAATGAACTGAAGGGAATGATACCGGCAAAACGTTTTGGAACACCGGAAGAAGTGGCCCACGCGGTAGGTTTTTTAGTTTCTCCTGAAGCAGGGTATATTACAGCCGAAGTGATTAACGTGAATGGAGGATTGTATTCTTAATCTTGCCACAAATACACGAATCAAGCCAGATAGAGAGTATCTTTTCAGTACATCGTGTCAGTTAATAAATTAGTAGCAGAAGAGAAGGCATTACACAACGCATCAGGCAATAACTACAGTTGATACATTTTTATTAACTGAATTTTCAAATTGTGTATATTTTTATTCAATAAAACCATGGCGCAGGCTTACTTATGAACAGAGTGGTGATAACAGGCATGGGGATTTACTCCTGCATTGGGAAAAACCTCGATGAGGTGAGGGATTCCCTGTATAAAGGTAAGTCTGGTATTATACTCGACCCCGACAGGAAGGAATATGGCTACCGTTCCGGGTTAACCGGTTTTTTGGAGAAACCCGATTTGAAAGGCATGTTAGACAGGAGGGCCCGCATTATGCTCCCGGAACAAGGCGAATATGCCTATGTATCTGCAATGGAGGCGCTGAAAAATGCAGGTATCGATCCTGATTATATCAATGAACACGAGATAGGTATTTTGTATGGCAATGATAGTTCCGCAAAATCGGTGATTGAAACAAATGATATTATCCGGGATAAGAAAGATACCATGCTGGTAGGATCTGGGTCCGTTTTCCAGACCATGAATTCTACCGTAACCATGAACCTTGCCACGATATTTAAATTACGTGGCATCAACTTAACTATCAGTGCGGCATGTGCAAGTGGTTCGCATTCGATTGGTTTGGGATACCACCTGATTAAATCCGGTTTGCAGGAATGTATTATGTGCGGTGGTGCCCAGGAAGTCAATAAATATTCAATGGGTTCCTTTGACGCCCTCTCTGCTTTTTCTGTGCTGGAATCGGCGCCGCAAAAAGCATCCCGTCCATTTGACCGTGACC
>JANPIJ010000398.1:0-4989 GCA_031424955.1 Ferruginibacter sp.
TGGAGGAACCGTATGCGGGAAAGCCGCTCGTACGGGTCTGTGGGGGAGCGGGGAGGAAACGAACCGCTCTACCCGGAAAAAAGCTGGAGACTCCATTGACCATTCACCATTGACCATTCACGAATATTAACCGCTCTCACAATAAGCAATTGAAAAAGACTTCCCGACAAATTGAAATAATGGATACAACACTCCGTGATGGTGAGCAAACCAGCGGCGTGTCATTTTCTGCATCTGAGAAATTAACCATTGCGCAACTTTTATTGACTGAAGTAAAAGTTGACCGTATTGAAATTGCCTCTGCAAGGGTATCCGAAGGGGAGTTCCAGGCAGTGAAAAAAATTACGGACTGGGCAAAAAATAATGGCTTTATAAACCGGGTAGAAGTGCTCACATTTGTGGATGGGGAAACCTCCGTAAACTGGATGCTGGAGTCGGGTGCGCAGGTAATGAACCTGTTAACCAAGGGCTCGTTAAACCACCTTACCCATCAACTGAAAAAAAAGCCGGAAGAACATTTTGCCGAAATTGAAGCCGTAATTAAGCTGGCTACCCAAAAGGGATTGCAATGCAATGTCTATCTCGAAGACTGGAGCAATGGCATGCGCAATTCAAAAGCATACGTTTTACAATACCTTGATTTTTTGCAGCACCAACCTATCAAACGGGTTTTATTACCCGATACACTAGGCGTTTTAATTCCTTCGGAAACTTTTGAATATGTATCCGAACTGGTAAAGCGTTATCCCCAATTACATTTCGATTTTCATGCGCACAACGATTATGATTTGGGCACTGCCAATGTATTGGAAGCCGTAAAAGCAGGCGCACATGGTTTGCACCTGACTGTAAACGGAATGGGCGAAAGAGCGGGCAATGCGCCGTTAGCCAGTGCCATAGCGGTGTTAAATGATTTTATGCCGGAGGTAAAAACCAATGTGGTGGAAAAGTCATTATATTCAGTAAGCAAACTGGTAGAAGCTTTTTCAGGCTTCCGCATCTCCGCCAATAAGCCGGTAGTGGGTGAAAATGTGTTTACGCAAACAGCCGGTATTCATGCCGATGGTGATAAGAAAAATAATTTATACTACAACGACCTGATGCCCGAACGGTTTGGCCGCCAGCGAAAATATGCATTGGGCAAAACCAGCGGCAAAGCCAATATCGATAACAACCTCCAACAGTTGGGCATACAGTTATCAGACGAGGATCTAAAGAAAGTTACCCAACGTGTAATTGAGTTGGGCGATCGGAAGGAAATGGTAACCCAAGCGGATCTTCCTTATATCATTTCAGATATTTTAGACAGCAACAGCATTGAGCAAAAAGTGCAGATTAAGAATTATGTATTGACTCATTCCAAAAATTTAAAGCCGTCGGTAACCTTAAATATTTCTATCAATGGCGAAGAGTATGAAGAGCATGCCCAGGGCGATGGACAGTACGATGCTTTTGTAAATGCGTTGAAGAAAATATACAAACAAAAGAAGAGCGAGTTGCCGCTGCTGGTAGACTATATGGTTCGGATTCCGCCTGGTGGTAAATCAGATGCCTTGTGTGAAACAATTATTACCTGGCTGCACAATGGCAAAGAATTTAAAACCCGTGGATTGGATAGTGACCAGACGGTGTCAGCGATAAAGGCCACGGAAAAAATGTTGAACATCATTTAGAATTTTTGGTATAATAAATTGTTGACCGGACATTGAAGCAATGAGCATCATTCTTGCGCAGCAAGTCCCGATGAGGAGCGAAGCGACGGAACCCGGGATCGCACACCCGTCCGAACGGCATTCAGCCTGGCGGGCTTGTACGGCATACCACTGTTGATCTTTAACTGCGAATCATGAAAACGTTTTTTTTATTTAGGCAGTCACGTAATAAAACTTTTATAAAAACACAATAAAAAATCAATGGCAAAGAAAAACATACTCATCGTTCCCGGTGATGGAATTGGACAGGAAGTAACAGCAGTTGGTAAAAAGGTACTGGATAAAATAGCGGCCAGGTTTGGTCACGAGTTTATCTATGATGAAGCACTGATTGGCCATGTTGCCATAGAAGCAACCGGCGATGCTTTGCCGGAAGAATCACTGGAGAAAATGAAAAAATCTGATGCCGTTTTATTTGGTGCCGTTGGTCATCCGAAATACGATAATGATCCATCTGCCAAGGTACGTCCGGAGCAAGGTTTACTGAAAATGAGAAAAGAACTTGGATTGTATGCCAACCTTCGCCCCATTAAATTATTTGATGAATTACTGAGTGCATCCAGCATTAAACCGGAGATTTTAAAAGGCGCCGATATTTTATTTTTCCGTGAACTGACCGGCGATATTTATTTCGGCGAAAAAGGCCGTAAAAACAATGGCGATACTGCCTATGATGTAGCAGAATATAGCCGCTACGAAGTAGAAAGAATTGGCCGTAAGGCCTTTGAAGCCGCCCGGACAAGACGCAAAAAATTGTGCTCGGTAGATAAAGCAAATGTACTGGAAACAAGCAGGCTGTGGCGGGAAGAAATTCAGAAACTGGCATTGGAATATACCGATGTGGAAGTAGAATACCAGTTTGTGGATGCAACGGCCATGTTATTGATAAAAGATCCCTGCCGGTTTGATGTGGTAGTTACTGCCAACCTGTTTGGTGATATTCTAACCGATGAAGCATCGCAGATTGCAGGCTCCATGGGGATGCTGGCTTCCGCCTCTATTGGCGATGGTACAGGCGTGTATGAACCCATCCACGGATCAGCACATGATATTACCGGCAAGGGGGTTGCAAATCCTTTAGCATCTATTCTATCTGCCGCATTATTATTGGATATTTCCTTTGGAATGAAGGAAGAATCTGAACTGGTGATCCGCGCAGTTGACCAGGTATTAAAAGCAGGTTTCCGTACCCGTGATATTGCAGATGCAAATACAGCCGCTGATAAATTATTAGGTACAGATGCAATGGGGGAAGAGGTGTTGAAATTTTTGTAAGATTTAGGAAATTGACGACGGGCACTTGAATAGTAAAAATGCTATTTATGTGCCCGTTTTTTTTATGGTAGATTGCGGTGGTGAAAAGACTTAAAAAGGCAAAAAGGAAGATCTGCAGGCAAATGGATAAAATAATCCATTGGGTAAATCAACCTAAAAATATGGTACTTGTTTTTCTTATGTTGATAGTGGCAATTTATGGTGTTATCAATTATAATTTAGAAATTATCATCATCATTTATTGCTGTCTTTATTTATTTGGATTATTGATTGGAGGGATTTTCTATTGTATAGATAAATTTCGTAAATAAATACTTTTATCAGTCCTCGGCTCCTTGTCGGGAACATTCCTCCCGAAACACTTATTTTAGATATAAATGCGAGCATTTAAATGTTGGGTTCCCGCAGTTATTCCCTTTTTTTCCGCTCTTCCTCAATTAAGTATTGTTTGCAAAAAAAGCAACTATTTTGGTGTTGATTTTTCAGCGACCTTTTGACAATGATGGTTGTTCAGTCTTCATTAAATTAAAACAGTATGAAAAAAATAATTAGTTGCTTTTCATTTTTTACATTTCTGTCTGTTGCAACCCTGGCGCAACATCCGCAAAAATTTGACAGCTTTTACAAAACAATCTATGCAAAAGATTTTTGCCGGCTTATGCAACAGAATCCGGGAATTGTTTTGATAGATGTAAGAACGGCCGGTGAATACAGCGACACCTCACAGTATAACAGCCTCAATATGGGCCATTTGAAAGGGGCCATCAATATCGGCATTGACAGCATGAAAAAAGACACAGGATTTATCCGCCGGTACCACGATAAAACCCTGGTTCTTTATTGTTCACATAGCCAGCGGAGCCGAAGGGTAAGCAAATATTTAACCGACAATGGGTTTACCGGTTTTTATAACCTGAATGGTGGCATGTCGCACCTGAACCAAATGGCAGCAGATGAATTTCCCTGTAAAAATGACTGGATCGTTTCCGGGCTGGGGTACAAAAATATTTCCAACGCCGATGCTGTAAACATGATAAAAAGCAAGCCTGATCTCGTAGTATTAGATGTGAGGCCTGCCATCCAGTTTATATCGAAAGACACCCTTGAAAAAAATAATGCCGGAAAGTTAAAGGGTGCCATCAATATACCATACGCTGAAATCAAACAAAGAATCGGTGAACTGGACAAGCATAAGAATTCATCCATACTGGTATATGCCGCTACGGGTGATGGGGATGCTGCAAGGGCTTCGGCTGAATTAATCTCCAAAGGGTTTACACGGGTGTACCACCTGCTGGGAGGGTTAAATGACCTGATCGCCACCCAGTCCGATTGTAGCTTTCTTGAAACAGCAATGCCCTTCAGGATATTGGACTCCCGCCGGGTACTTGCTCTGTTAAAAAGCGAACCCATGTTAGTCATCTATGATGCCCGCCCAAAATCAGAATTTGAAAACCGGGATACATTAAGCTGGAAGAACCTGGGCAGGATAAAAGATGCCATTAATGTGAACAGGGTAGATTTTGATCATGTTGAATTACCCGCAAATAAAAATACATCCATCCTCGTTTATGGTCAAGCTGACGCTTACGAACTAGCCACTATACTTGCCGGCAAAGGATACAAAAAAGTTTACCTAATGGATGGCTTGTACGATTTTTTCTGGTCTTCCTTTAATGTGGAAGATTGTAAGGAAGCCAACTCATTCCTGGTGAACCATGAAGGGATTTATTGACCCGTAGTTTAGGCCTTTGTCGATTTTCTCAGCATCAGCGTAGAAGGTATAATGATATCTTCTTTTTGCAATTCAAATTTTTTCCTTAACAAGGCTTTCATCAAAATAGCAGCGGCTGTTTTACCAATTTCAAATGCAGGCTGCTCAATGGTTGTGAGCGGAGGGTTTAAAAAAGAAGCAGTATCTAAATTGGAGAAGCTGATCACTTGTATGTCACCGGGTATACTCAATTGTAAGTCGGTGCATGCCTGGTAAATGGTGACCGCC
>JANPIJ010000399.1:0-21545 GCA_031424955.1 Ferruginibacter sp.
TAAAAGATTAAAAAATGAAAACAAAAGATCACAATGCTGAATCAGAAATGGATATAATAATACAATCAATAATTACCTGTCCGCAATGCGGATACCGGAAGGAGGAACTAATGCCGGTAGATGCATGCCAATATTTCTATAAATGTGAGCAATGTAGAATAACCGTAAAACCAAAACCTGGCGATTGTTGTATTTTCTGTTCATATGGAACTGTACCCTGTCCGCCGGTTCAACAAAGTAAAAATTGCTGGACCTAAAAATTATACCAATGAAAAAAATAATAGTCATATTACTTATTACGCTTTCATGCAAAATAAACTTCGCACAGCAGGTTTTACAGCTCCATACCGTTATAGATGCTGTTCAACAATCACATCCTTCCATAAAAATGTACGATGCTGAAATACGTTCCATGGATGAAGCTGCGAAAGGCGCAAAAAGCTGGATGCCGCCGGAGGTCAACACAGGACTATGGATGGTGCCATATCAAACCGGTTTGTGGAAGAAAAACGATATGGGTGAAACAGGTATGGGGCAATATATGATTGGGGGCCAGCAGATGTTTCCAAGCAAGAAGAAACAAAATGCTGATGGTGCTTATATGGAAGCTATGTCTTCTGTAGAAAAAGAAAAAAAGAAAGCTACACTCAATGAATTGATCAATGATGCAAAAAAGTTTTATTATGAATGGATCATCCTGGAAAAGAGATTGGTGATACTGGTGCAAAATGAAAAACTGCTTGACTTTATGATTAAAAATGCGGAGATACGGTACAAAAATGGGTTGGAAAAAATCAGTGCTTATTACAAAGCAAAAGCAGCATTGGGCAATATTTTAAATATGCAACTGATGTTTGAAAACGACATCAAAGAAAAACGCATCCGCATCAATTCCCTCATGGGCAGAAATGCCATGATTGATTTTGATATTGATACCAGCTACCAGGTAAATGACTATTCAAGGGTAATATTTGACAGTACGCTTTTTTATAACAGCCGCAGCGATTTAAAAGCCATTGACAACGACATCAGTATTGCTTTTTTAAAACAGGAAACTGAAAGGCAAAGCCTGAAGCCGCAATTTGGTATTCGTTATGAACACATGTTTGGGTTTGGAGGTTTTCCCATGCAATACACTTTAATGGGAATGGTGAAACTACCCTTTGCCAAATGGTCTTCTAAAATGAATAAAGCCAATATTGAAAGCCTGAAATGGAAAGCCAATGCTTTGCAATCACAAAAGGAAATGATGGTGAACGAATACAGTGGCATGGCTTATGGTATGCGTAATGAAATAGAGCTGAAGAAAAAGCAATTGAAATTGTATGAGTTTAATATCATACCTGCATTAAAGAATAATTATAAAACTATGCAATTAGGCTATGAGCAGAATACAGAGGAATTGTTTATGCTGTTTGATGCATGGGAAACATTAAATATGACTGAGCTTGAATATTTAAAACAATTGCAGGAACTGTTAACGATGCAGGTTGAACTGGAAAGAATCTTACAAATAAAATAATTATTCATTTCAAATCTATAGACTATGAAACGCAGGGGATTTTTAAAAAACACGGGGTTAGGAACTGGCAGTATATTAGCCGGTGGTTCTATGATCTCTTTTTTAGCAGCATGCAACAAAAACGACATGATGAATGGCGATGGCATGAATATGAGCGGGCAACCTGTACCTGTAATAGAAGGGAATTTCAGCAGACCACTCCCGGTACCAAACACAGTAACAGGTATTGCAACATTAACTGCGCAGGCTACAACGGCAAATATTAATGGAGGCGACATTTCAGTATTGGGTTACCAGGCTAATGGCATATTGGGCCCTACTATCCGTGTTAATGGTGGTATAAATGTCAATATCAATTTTCAGAATAATCTTTCTGAAAAAAGCAATATCCATTGGCATGGTTTAAAAACCCCTGCTACTATGGATGGCCATCCGGAAGCTGTAATAAATCCGGGTAGTAATTTTAATTATCTATTTACAGTTAACCAACGGGCTGGGTTATGTTGGTATCATCCACATCCTGATAAAGCTACTGCCAGGCAAGCCTTTCAAGGTTTAGCAGGTTTGTTTATTGTCAATGATGCGGAAGAAGCCGCTTTAAATCTGCCGTCCGGCATTTATGAAATCCCTTTGGTTATTCAGGATAAACGGCTTTCTTCATCAGGCATTGTTTACACTCCTTCCATGGCAGAAGTGATGGCGGGATATATGGGAGAAACCGTTATTGTAAATGGAGTGGCATCTCCAACTAAAGAAGTCTCAACACGTTACTATCGGTTGCGGATACTAAACGGTTCCAATGCCCGCATTTATAATTTGGCATTAAGTAATAATGCCGATTTAATTATTATCGGTAATGATGGTGGGTTACTAAAAATTGCTGCAATTGTTAAAAGCATATTACTGGCACCGGGAGAAAGATTAGATGTGCTGGTAAATTTTGCAGGCTTAACGCCAGGCGCAGAAGTATTTTTAGAAAGCAGAATGTTTAATAATGGTGGCAATGCACAGGGCAAGCAAGGGTTTAAGATTATGAAATTTAAGGTAACACAAACAATAAGCGATGGCTTTACCGTACCAGCAATACTTTCTATTCTCAATTTTATTTCTCCTTCCTCATCTTCAAAGACAAGAAACTTTATCATCAATGCCATGCAGATGAGCAGTGGTATGAATATGACTGGTATTCACAGGATCAACGATAAGACATATGATAAAAACAGGATTGATGAAAATGTATCAGCCAATGCAACAGAGATATGGGTATTTGATAATTCACAGGGTGACGAACCTCATCCTATCCACCTGCATGGCGTGCATTTCCAGGTATTGGAGAGAAGTGGTGGCAGGGCACAATTGATAGTTTCCGAAAGTGGCTGGAAGGATACAGTTTTAGTAATGCCCCGTGAAACGGTAAAAATCATTATTCCATTTACAACATTAACAGGTGTATTTGTTTTTCATTGCCACAATCTTGAGCACGAAGATGATGGCATGATGTTACAATATCAATTGAGTTAAATTATTTTTTTATTCAGTTATGAAACAAAAGAAAATCGCAATAATAATAATATCCTCGGTAGTATTACTGGCTGTAGCCGCATTGATATATTTTAAAGTCGTTCGTCCAAAAAATGATATACAGCAGAAGGGATCGACAGGTATGGGAGATATGAATATGTATGGAAAAGAGGGGAATGAAAATATGAATACAACTGCTAATGATTCGGCAAAACAAGAAGGTGAAAATAACAAAACACACGATCTCGCTTTACATACACTTATGAAACCTACCAATGGCTACGCAATTTCCACCATCCCTGCTACTACCATAATACAACGTGAAGAACCCATAGAAATTAATGCAGTTGGATATACTGCATACAACACAAATGAAGTAGGTGCTATATCGGCCCGCATAAATGGCAGGATAGAAAAGTTGTATGTAAAGTTCCGGTACCAGTTAATAAAAAAGGGACAGAAAATTATGGACATCTACAGCCCCGAGTTGCTAACCGCACAGCAAAATCATTTATTTCTTTTGAAAAATGATGCTACTAATTATTCATTAATTAATGCCTCCAAGGAAAAATTATTATTACTTGGCTTTTCCCGCGGGCAATTACAGCAATTAATAAAAGCCCAAAAACCTTTGCTTACTGTTTCGGTTTATAGCAATTACAGTGGGCATATTCATGAAGCATTAAATAAGGGAATGAATAAAGATATACCTGCAACTACCTCCATGAACGAATCCATATCATTAACTACAGAAGAACTTAGCCTGAAAGAAGGGATGTATCTGCAAAAGGGACAAACTGTATTCAAAGTTTATAATACCAACAAAATTTGGGCTTTACTGAATATTTATTCTTCAGACCGGAGTTTTATCAAAACAGGCAATAAAGTAAGCATTGTGCCTGAAGCCAGGCCAGAAAAAAAATTACTAAGTTTAATTTATTTTATTGAGCCATTTTTCAGGCCCGGTAGCAAAACATTAACAGCCAGGGTAAATATCGATAACAGTGTGCTGCGTTTACCCATTGGCAGCCAGATACGGGCAACTATTTTTAGCAGTCCGGTAAATGCAGCATGGTTACCCAAAGAGGCCATTGTATCACTCGGTTTTGACAAAGTTGTTTTTGTAAAAAGTGGTAGTGGCTACAAAGCACAAAAAGTAACAACAGGTGTAGCGAATAAGAATTTAATTCAGGTAACTGGAGGTATTGCCCCTGCTGATTCTGTGGCCATCAACGCACAGTTCTTAATGGATAGTGAAAGCTTTATAAAAGTTAATAATGAAAATTAGTACTTAGATACAAGCCAAATAATAAACAGTTAGGACAATTATTATAGTGATGATATCGCAGAGCACAAAGGAGTGCCGATTTCGATTAAAATAAAACAAAATGAAAAAATTATTTGTCGTAACAGGACTTATATTTTTATTGGGTACCTGCAAAAATGATAAAGTAAAAGACTCCGAAGAGGCACATGCCGGACACGGAGAAGTATATTATACTTGCTCCATGCACCCACAGGTGATGAAAGATAAACCGGGTGATTGTCCTATATGCGGTATGAAACTAATACAGGTAACAAAAACTTCAATATCTGAAAATGAAGGTGTCCAATTGACTGAGCAACAAATACAATTGGGTAATATCTTAACTGATACTATCCGTAGCGGAATAATTGGCGATCAAACGGTGCTTACTGCAACGCTTAATATTGACCAAAGTAAAATTAATGCGGTAAGTGCCAGGGTGATGGGTAGAATTGAACGGCTATATTTTAAAAATATTTTTGACTATGTTGCAAAAGGCGATAAAATATTTGACATATACAGTGAAGACCTGAACAGTGCCAAACAGGAATATATACTGGCACTGGAAAAGAAGAAGGTCCTTGACAGTTCAATTATTGATTTTACGGTACTAATTCAAAGTGCAAAAAATAAATTGTTATTATGGGGTTTAACTGAAGCACAAATACAAGAGTTGGCGGTTAAAAAGTTTTCTTCACCTGTCTCGACTTTTTATAGTCCTGTGGCAGGTTATATTACCACCCTGGACATAAGCGAAGGAGAATATGTAATGGAAGGCGGTACGATTGTGCGTCTAACTGATTTATCAACACTTTGGGCGGAGACACAGGTTTACAGCTCCCAGTCATCGCAAATAGATAACAAGGCGGTTGCCTCTGTTCAATTCCCCGATTTTCCTGGCAAACAAACAAATGGAAAAATTGAATTCGTAAACCCTGAAATTAATGCACAGACGCGTATTCTGCTGTTGCGGGTAAACGTAGCAAACTCCGGCAACTTGTTGAAGCCGGGTATGCCTGCTTATGTAACTATAAAAGGGAAACAGCAAAACACATTAACCCTGCCATCAGATGCGGTGCTTCGTACGGCTACCGGCGCATCTGTTTGGCTACAAACCGGCAAAGGTTCATTTAAAAATTTTATGGTTGAAATTGGTATGGAACAAGGTGGTAGGGTTCAAATAAAATCAGGCCTTCAATCGGGAAATATTGTTGTCATCAGGGGAGCGTATTTATTAAACAGTGAATTTATTTTTAAGAAAGGGGCTGATCCGATGGCGGGGATGAAAATGTAATGGGCAAAATTATCAGTGTATTGTTCACGTACTACGCTGGTAAAACGAATTTTTTTTCAAAGAAATATATTACGCTTGAGTTTGGTTTACGGATATTTAAACATTTTTAATATTTTGAATGTTTCCTTACTTTTATTGTAGAATTTTCATTATGAAATTTCTGACGGTATATGTGGTAACATAGAATGAATAACTAAAATCAATATAATGAGATTTATATCTATCTTAATATCAATCCTTTTTTTCAGTTTTGCCGCTAATTCCCAAACTGTTGCCTCTGATTCTGTGCCAGTAAGGTTAAGTACAATGGAGGCACGAATTGTTAATAATGATGCCAGGCTGGATTGGAAAGTGGTTTGCTATCTTCAACATGCAAAGTTTGAAATTCAACGTTCAGCAAACGGAATAAATTATGCTGCCATCCATACTTTTGAAGCAGATCAGGCCCGGTGCAGGCAAGCTTTTGAATTCACAGATATTAATATAACCGGCATAACATTTTACCGGATAAAAGTGGGTGATCTGGATGGTAATTACAATACATCAAGAACAGTTGCTCTGGCAGGTAAATCTAAAGATCTTGAAATTAATAGCCTTACACCGTCGGTTATAAGCACGAATGCAAGCCTGAGCATATCGTCCGCTATAACAGGTAAAGCTGATATAATAATTTCAAATTTCCAGGGTACCATAGTTAAAAGGTTTTCAATAAATCTGAACAGGGGAATAATAGTATTGCCGGTTAGCCTGAACGATTTGCCTGCCGGTAATTACATTTTGAGTATTTCAAATAAGTTCGCCGGGAGTAAAAATATCCGGTTCACCAAGCTATAATCACATAATTGTATAAACATTTCCTCTAATTATGTAAACTTTAAATTAGCCTATTGATTTATCTTTGGGGTCAGTAATCGATAATTTTAACGCGATTAGACCTATTTTTACACACGTTTAATGAAAAGAAACACTTCCATACAATTAAAAGCAGCTTTTCTGCTATTGATATTCGCATTGAATACGATAGTAGGATTTGCCTGTGCAGTTGGATTGGATATGGGTTTCAATACTCCTCATCTCGACGAAGCTCCCAAAAAAGTTCATATTCATGCAGATGGGAAAAAACATGATCATGCAGATAGAAAATTTCATGTTCATTCAAATGGGAAGAAACATGATCATCCTAATCAACCTGTAAAGCATCAGCATGAAGAAAAAAAAGCAGAGGAGAAGCAGAAGGATGGATGCTGTAATGATGATGTTCAAAAATTGCAGCGTTTAGATAAGGCGCTAAGTCAAAATGCGAAAATTACGATTGATGCGCCGGTATTTATAGTCATCGTGCGCATGTATACAGGAATGGATATCCTGAGCCTTTCAATGGCATACCCCCTGAAATTTAAAGACAGGTTTTTTTATCCGCCCCCCTCTGACATCCGCATAGCGATTCAGCGTTTCCAGATTTGATTATTATAACTGTGTTTGATGGCATCGCCCATTGAACGAATACTACTGTGCCCAAAGCATCGTTCGTTTCAGTTACCGTAATGAAATTTTTATGTTCCAACGTATCATCTTATTATTTACCGGCTTACTTCTATTAAGCTATGGTTATAGTCAAAAATTTATTGCCGAAGCTGATGCCGTAGGCATGGCTGTAAAAAACAGCAGGAATATTTCCGCAGCTTACTTATCTGTGTTGCAGCAAAAGCAATTACTTAAAAGTAGTATTAACCTACCCAATCCTGAGGTTTTTATGGAAAGCCCAACCGGCAATTTTTATACTGCCAGCATTACCCAATCAACCGAATTTCCCACTGTTTACAGCAAGCAGTATCAACTTCAAAAACAACGGATTGCATTGGCTGAGAAAGAAAAGCTTTTGACTGAAAACGAAGTGAAATTCCAGGTAAGACAACTGTATTTGCTGTTGCAGTATGCGACTGCCCTGCAACAACAACTATACGTACAGGATACCGGTTATGAACGCATCAGTAAATCTGCCGGCCGACAGTTTGATGCCGGGCAAATTGACTACCTGCAGAAAACATTTACAGAAAGTCAATATGGAGAAATACACAATCAATTTTTACAATCGCAACTTACTGTAAGCAACCTGCAAAGTCAGCTACAATACCTGACTGCTTTACCCGGGCCTTTTGTGGCAGCACCATTTAGTACAAATGTGTTGAATGATTTTGCGGTAGTCAATGATACTACTGCTTTTTCCTCTAACCCAGCTCTTCAGATTTCTAACCAGTCAGGATTGATTGCTCAAAAGAATATTGATTTACAAAAAGCAAAAGCATTGCCTGGTCTTGCGTTTGGATATTTTAACCAGGGTGAAAGAAATACGCCGGCAGCTAACCGCTTTCGGATAGGTTTTACAGTGCCTTTGTGGTTTGGCCAGTATAAAAGCAATATTAATGCAGCCAAAACAGAATGGGAAGTTAATAAACAAAAATCGACAGGATTACAACAACAACTTTCCGTTCAGTTGATACAGGCGCAAAATGAATTGGAGATATACAAACAGTCGTTAACATATTATCAAAGTACCGGTATAAAGAGAGCAAGCGAAATTATTACTACCGCCAGGCGTTTTTTTGAAAGCGGAGAATATGATTATATCAACTACCTGCGAAACATCAATGATGCTTACATAATACAACTTAAATACCTGGAATCTATTAAGAACTACAACCAGGGTATATTATCTATAAAATATTTAACAGGAACGTTATGATTAAGAAAATGTTGATTTTAATGCTGACAATGCCGTTGCTAATTTTTGCTCATGAAGGAGAAACCCATGGCGGTAGCGAAAAGGCAACTGTTCAACCTGCTACTTACTTTAGTAGTGAAGCGGTGTCAGCGGTGTATGAGTTGATGATAAAGTATCAACCCATTCAACAGGGCAGGGAAGCAGCCTTGAAATTATTTATCAGTGATTTTAATACCAATGCACCCATCGACAGTGCTGCATTACAGGTTACTGTTGCCGGCAATCCCAATATAAAGGTATCGGTGGCTAAAATTGATAAAGGAGTGTATGAGTTGAATGGAATTTTCCCGGACAAAAAATCATACAATCTCACCGTTAATATTAATTCATCACTGGGCCCCGATTTGATGTTGATTAGTAATATAGTGGTTGGTAAGGAATTGGAAGGCCCTGGTGCATTAACTGATCATCCTGAAACTAAATGGTATAAACGCCCCTGGTTTTTTGGTGCTGCAGGTTTATTGCTTGGCTTGCTGTTGATGTTTTTTATAATGAAGAAAACAAATAGAAAAGTGGCTGCCGGCATTCTTATTTTGTTTTGCTTATTGCCCTCCGCAACATACAATACCGTTTCAGCACATGACGGTGAAAATCATGGTGCGGAAGAAAAATCCGGTGGTACAATGTCCAATACATTCATAGTTGAAAAGGAAGCCCAATTTCTTTTCGGGGTTCTTACAGAAAAAATTACAACGGGTGATTTTAATCAATCTATCCGGGTACTGGGCACCGTAATTCCGTCGCCACAAGGCAGGGCTGTAATACAATCCCCGCAAACGGGTAAAATAATTTCATTGAAAGTATCGGTAGGGCAAAATGTAACTGTGGGACAGGTGCTGGCAGTGATCGAACAACAGGTAGATGTTGGTACCCAAATCAACATTCTTTCTCAGCAAAATGGTGTGGATGCGGAATACAATGCAGCCAAAGCACAGTATGACAGACTAAAAGTAATTCAAGATATTGCCGCTAAAAAGGATGTAACCGAGGCAAAAGCGAGGTATGAAACCGCATTAAAAAACAGGCAGCTATTTAACGGAAATGCTGGCCGAAATACAGGCAGCACCAAAATGATAGCGCTTACCGCACCAATCAGCGGTGTAGTAGGCACATTTAATTTCTCAATAGGTGCGGTAGTAAATGTAGGTGAAACATTGTTCGATATAACTAATCTAGACAAGGTATTGGTAGAAGCACAGGTATTTGCCAATGATGGGGAACAGTTAAAAGGGGTAGAAAAAATCACCACTTTTTCTACTAATCAAAACGATACCAGTTCATATAGTTTAAAATTGGTTTCCACTGCCCAGGCGGTAAATGCTGCCAACCAATCTCAGAAAGTGATTTTTGAAATGATCAACCCTAAATCGCAGTTTAAGTTGGGTGAGAATATTAACGTCCATATTTTTTCTAAAAATGTGGCAAGGCAGTTGACCGTTCCCAACGGGGCCATCGCAGAAATAAATGGGAAGCCGGTAGTATTTGTAAAAGATAAAGCAGAGCAATATAGCATCGTCTTTATCAGTAAAGCTACCTCTAACGGACAATATACAGCAATTGAAAAAGGAGTGGAAGAGGGGGAACGAATAGTAACAACGGGAGTATATCAAATGAAGACAATCTATTTAAATCAATAAACAATTTTTAATCAAATAAAATAAACTACCATGAACAAGTTTAAAATCATTCTTTCGATGGCAATAGCCCTTTTTTATTTTACAGCTGTAAATGCACAATCAACAAAGGCGACTAAAAGTACCACAGCAGACACTGCGGTATATAAATGCCCCATGAAGTGTGAGGGAGATAAAACCTATACCAAAGCAGGTAAATGCCCCGTATGCAATATGAATTTAAAATCAATGTCAAAACCGGTGGCCGCTATTTATCAATGTCCCATGAAATGCGAAGGAGATAAAACCTACGACAAAGCAGGTAAATGCCCGAAGTGCAATATGAATCTTGCAAAAGTAGAAACACCCAAACAAGAACATGGAAATGAAGGTCATAACCATCATTAATAATTAAGTCATCAATAAATAAAAATTAAATAAATGAAACAAGTATTAAAAACTTCAATGGCTGTTATTGCCATCGGTACCCTTACGTTTTTTGCGGCATGTAATAACAACGCAGGGGATTCAAAAACATCGACCGCCGATACAGCAACTACTTCCGCACACGATGGCAGCGATCATATTTATGCCTGCCCCATGCACCCGGAAGTAACCGGTAAAGAAGGCGACACTTGCCCCAAATGCGGCATGAAGCTGGAACACAATGATAATGCCGGTGGGCCAAGCAATGTAAGTATGTTGTTTACTGCCACGCCTGCATCACCTAAAGCAAATGAAGAAGTTACTTTATCGATGACTCCAAAAATGAAAGACAAGCCCGCCGAGCAAGTGCCGTTAGATGTTGAACACACCAAAAAAATACACCTGATAGTTGTAAGTGAAGACCTTAGCTGGTTTGATCATATTCATCCGGAATTAAATGCAGACGGTTCTTATTCTGTAAAAGAAAAATTTCCCGCAGCAGGCAGGTATACGTTGTTTGCAGATTATAAACCCAGTGGTGCAAACCATACCGTAGACAATTTGAATGTAACAGTTGCAGGTACGGTACCAGCTGCAAAAACCTATGGAGCCGATAAATTAACGGGTGCAGCAGGTGATGATTTCTCTGTTTCGCTTACACCGGAAGGTGGAAAGTTTTTAACCAATATGCCCATGCATATCAATGGTGTAACGATGCTGAATGGCAAAGAAGTAGATGTAAATACGCTGGAAGATTACCTGGGTGCTAAAGCACACATGGTAGTAGTAAGCCTTACAGACAAAAAATATTTGCATGTGCACCCAAGTGTAGAGGGGGGCAAATTTGATCTCCATACAACTTTTGATAAACCCGGTGTTTATCGTGGCTGGATACAATACCAGAGCAAAGGAAAAGTATATACCAGTGATTTTGTTTTTAATGTTGGGGAAGGTACAGCCGCCGATATGAAAGACATGAAAAAAAGTGAACACGAAGGACATTGATAAAAGTTTCTAATAACATTCACCATGGCAGCATAATGCCTGCCATGGTGAATGTTATTAATTAAAGTAAGGGGTAGGTGTAGCTAATCACAAATACCCGCCCGGTTGCATAAATAAATTATATATGCTGAACAAACTCATTCATTTTTCGCTGAAGAACAGGTTGTTGGTGGTAGCTACTGCAGCACTGGTTATGGTTTATGGTGTGTTTACGTTGATAAATTTACCTGTTGATGTATTACCCGATCTAAACAGGCCGAGGGTAACCATTTTTTTGGAAGCGAACGGCATGGCTCCTGAAGAGATAGAAGCACAGGTAACGCTACCTGTAGAAACATCCCTGAATGGAGCCCCCGGTGTGGAGATTGTACGTTCAGTTGCAAGTCCGGGTTTAGGGCTGGTGTTTGTAGAATTTGATTGGAGTACGGATGTGTACCGTGCCCGCCAGCTAACGGCAGAAAAACTGCAAACCGTACAGTTACCCAATAATATAGTTCCCGTAATGGGTCCTATCAGTTCTGTGATGGGCCAGTTTATGATGGTAGCAGTTACAGGAGATAGCACCTCTCCGGCAGATATACGGACATTGAGTGATTTTACCATCCGTCGGCGTTTAATGAGTATTAAAGGGGTAAGCCAGGTGGTGCCTATTGGTGGAGAGAAAATGCAGTACCAGGTATTGATAGCGCCAGAGAAAATGCGGCAGTATAACGTTACTGTTACCGATATTGACAATGCTTTGCAATTCACGAACCTGAATTCTACCGGAGGTTTTGTGGATGATAAGAAAGGTGCTGAGGTATTAATAAGAAATATTGCCAGGGCCAATACGCTGGACGATTTGGCTAATACTGTAGTCAGTACTAAAGGCAGTACACCTGTTTTATTAAAGCAGGTAGCGGAATTGAAATTCGGAGGCCCTATAAAAAGAGGTGACGGATCGCTGAACGGTAAACCAGCCGTTATTTTAAGTATTGAAAAGCAACCGGGTACCAATACGATCACGTTAACTAAAGAGATTACGACTGCATTAGAAGATATAAAAAAATCAATACCGAAGGATGTAAAAATTAATACTGAAGTATTTCAGCAAAAACATTTTATTGAAAATTCGCTTACCAATGTAGAGCATGCATTAAGGGATGGTTTTATTCTGGTAATCATTATTCTGTTTCTCTTCCTGCTGAATTTCAGGACAACCATCATCACGCTTACAGCGATTCCCTTATCACTCATCATCACAGCTATTGTATTTAAAGCGTTTGGTATATCTATTAATACACTTACTTTAGGAGGCCTGGCCATTGCCATTGGCGAGTTGGTAGATGATGCCATTGTGGATGTGGAGAATGTTTACAGAAGGCTAAAGGAAAACTGGAACAGTGAGCAACCCCGCCCATTGCGGAAAGTAATTTACGAGGCCAGCAGCGAGGTAAGGAATTCCATCGTGTATGCTACTATTATCGTCGTATTGGTGTTCCTCCCGTTATTTTATATGCAGGGGATTGAAGGTAAAATATTTGCTCCCTTGGGTATTGCCTACATCACTTCTATCCTTGCATCCCTTTTAGTTTCATTAACGCTTACACCGGTATTGTGCAGTTATTTATTGGGTAAAAAGAAACATTTAAACCATGTTAACCTGGCATTCTGGCGAAAGAAGAAAATACCCCGGGTGCAGGAAATTACATCACCTGTTCCTGCCAATGATGGGGAAGCAGCGCTCCTTGCCTCATCGCACGATGATAGTTTATTCGTGAAATTTTTAAAACGGCAGGATTTAAAATTATTAAAGCTTGGTCTGAAGCATCCTAAAATAGTGATAGGAACAGCGGTTGCTTTAATTATTGGTGCAGGCTTTATTGTCCCTTTTTTCGGAACAGAATTTTTACCGCCTTTTAATGAAGGGAGTTTCACCATCAATCTTTCGCTTCCGGCAAGTACCTCACTGGAAGAAGCCAATAAAGTGGGCAGTATAGCTGAAAGTCAAATATTAAAGGTGCCAGGTGTTTTACTAACAGCAAGGCGCACAGGCCGTGCAGAATTGGACGAACACGCCGAACCACCCAGCAACTCCGAAATAGAAGTGGCTATCAAACCCGAAGCAGTAAAAAGCAGGGATAAGATTCTGGCTGATATAAGGCAAAAATTATCCATACTTCAAGGCGTTAGTGTAAATATAGGCCAGCCAATTTCGCACAGGCTGGATCATTTACTGTCTGGTGTAAGGGCGCAGGTTGCCATCAAAATTTTTGGAAATGATCTTGCCGAATTGCGGAGTAATGCGACGCAACTTAAAGATATACTAAATACGGTACCGGGTGTGGTGGATTTACAGGTAGAGAAGCAGGTATTGGTTCCTCAGTTGATCATAAAAATTGACAGGCTGGCGGTACAGCGGTACGGTTTGCAGGTAGGTAAAGTGGCGGAGGATATTGAAATATTTTACAATGGAAAAGTAAGTAGCCAAATATTGGATGGGATAAAAAGCTTTGACATTGTTTTGCGTACAACTGACAGTGCCCGTAGCAACCTGGATGACATCAGCAATACTCAAATTGATTTGCCGGACGGATCATTGATACCCCTAAGCCAGATCGCAAAAATTGAATATGAAAATGGCATTAATTCTATTTACCACGAAAATACGCTGAGAAGAATTGTGGTAAGCGCCAACGTACAGGGGCGTGACCTTGGCACCACCGTAAAGGAAATGCAACAAAAGGTAAACACCGCATTGAAATTACCGCAGGGATATTTTTTGCAGTGGGGTGGCCAGTTTGAAAGCCAGCAATCAGCGTCAAAATTAATTGGGGTATTAAGTATTTTTTCTTTCCTGGGCATTTTCCTGGTTTTATTCAGTCATTTCAGGTCATCAACAATTGTATTACAGATCATGCTGAATATACCGTTGGCTTTGATAGGAAGTGTTATTACCGTATTAATTACAGGGGGTACATTTTCAATAGCGACGCTGGTAGGCTTTATTACGCTTACCGGTATCGCCAGCAGGAATGGTATCATGATGATCAGTCACTACATACACCTGGTACAACATGAGGGTGAAATTTTTGGTGATAAAATGATTATCCGTGGTTCCCTGGAAAGATTGGTGCCGGTGCTGATGACAGCATTGGTCGCTGCATTGGCCCTGATCCCTTTAACATTGGATGCAACCGCACCCGGTAAGGAAATATTATATCCTGTTGCGACTGTTATACTGGGAGGTTTGATCAGCTCTACTTTATTAGACATGATTGTAACCCCGGTTATATTCAAAATGTTTGGGGAAAAAGCATTGAAAAAATATTTGGAGTCACAACATTCGCAGGATATTTAATAATCCACACACACAAATGATAAACGAATACAATCACAAAAAAAATAAATAATGAAAATTAATTATCAATTTCTGGTTCTTTCTCTCGTATTGTCCGTTTCGGTTTTATCATCGAAAGCCCAACAGCAAACTACGGAAGGGGTCTGCTACAATCCCAATCTGGTAAAAGATACCAGCAAAAAAAGCATTAAATCCATGGCTGTTGCTGTTATAAATGGGGACAGTGTTAAAATCAATTATCATTCTCCCGGTGTTCGCAAAAGAGTGATATGGGGCGGCCTGGTGCCTTATGATGAGGTATGGGTTACGGGAGCTCACGATGCTACGACTATTGAAACCGGCAAACCTTTTATAATTGGAGGTAAGGAAATTTCTGCAGGGAAGTATGCCTTCTTCACCATTCCGGGAAAGAATGAATGGACTGTTATTATCAATAAACAGTGGAAACAACATTTGGCAACTGAATATGATGAAAAGGATGACGTTGTAAGAATACAAGTTAAGCCGAAGAAAAATACGCATACAGAAAGGCTGCAATACTTTATAGAAAGCATGAAAGATAATAAGGGAACAATTTCAGTTGAATGGGAAAAAATAAAAATTGAGTTTTCTATCACAATTAAAAATTAAAAGTTATGGAATATCAGCACCAACGGCAAAAATATACATGCCCCATGCATCCTGAAATTGTGCAGGATAAACCGGGCAATTGTCCTAAGTGCGGAATGAGCCTGGTTCCGGTAAAGGTTGAACCGGATAAGGCTTCTTCGGATCATCAGCATGCAGATGCCAATAACGTAAAGGATCATACAGGTCTTGAACATTCCACAATGAATGAGGATGATAAAGATAAAGGCAGCCAAAATTTTCAAAAATATACCTGCCCCATGCATCCTTACATTTTACTGGATGCACCTGGGAACTGTCCATTATGCGGCATGAAACTGGAACCGGTGGCCAGCATTGGATCTGATAAGCCAGATGGAAAACATAACAAACATACTGGCATGATCGCTGATTTCCGAAAGCGCTTTTATATGGTAGCGATTCTTACGATTCCTGTAATGTTGTTATCAGAAATGATTCAACACTGGCTAAATATTCATATCAGTTTCCCGGGTTCAAAGTATGTATTACTTGTATTATCAACCGTCGTATTTTTTTATGGTGGCTGGCCATTTTTAAAGGGGTTGGTGGGTGAAGCAAAAGCAAAGAATCCTGGCATGATGCTTTTGATTGGGTTTGCCATTACAGTTGCCTACCTCTATAGTGTGGCCATTGTATTTGGGTTACCCGGTATGGATTTTTTCTGGGAACTGGCAACCCTGATCCTCATCATGCTATTGGGGCATTGGATAGAAATGAAAGCAGTTGCAGGTGCATCCAGGGAGTTGGAATTATTAGTGCAATTAATGCCTTCAGAAGCTCATAAAGTAAATGGCGATTTGATGGTGGATGTAAAAACAGAAACACTAAAAGAAGGCGATTTGATTTTAGTAAAACCGGGCGAAAAGGTTGCAGCCGATGGAATAATTGCCGATGGCGATACTTATTTAAATGAAAGTATGCTAACCGGCGAAAGCAAACCGGTGCAAAAAATTAAAGGTGATAAAGTAATTGCAGGTTCAATCAATGGAAATGGTTCTATTAAAGTTACCGTATCTCATGCCGCAAAGGATTCATATCTCTCACAAGTGATCAAATTGGTTGATGATGCCCAAAGATCAAAATCCAAAACCCAGTTGCTGGCAGATACTGCCGCAAAATGGTTAACCATCATTGCAATTGTTGCAGGTATTACAACGTTTTTGTATTGGTATTTAACGGGGCAATCTTTGGCCTTTGCTATGGAAAGAATGGTTACGGTAATTGTTATTTGTTGCCCTCATGCCTTAGGTTTGGCTGTACCATTGGTAGTGGCAAAATCAACTGCTTTATCTGCTAAAAATGGATTACTGATTAAAAACAGAACAGCCTTTGAAAATGCAAGAAAAATAACCACCGTTGTATTTGATAAAACCGGTACCCTTACAGTAGGGAAATTTGAAGTGTCAAAAATTGTATCCCAGGCAAAAGATGTAAGCGAAAACGAGATCATTCGTTTGGCATCTGGCTTAGAGCAGAATTCTGAACATCCGATTGCAACAGGCATCCTGCAAAAGGTAAAAGACTTATCCATCACTATTCCATTAACTGAAAATTTTAATGCCATTACCGGCAAAGGTGTTGAAGCCACCGTGGAGGGCAAAAAGATATTGGTCGTTAGTCCTGGTTATTTAAAGGAAAACAATATTGCTGTTCCGGATGGCTTCACAGCCAGTGATACCGAAACGGTTGTGTTTGTAATGGTCAACAATGTATTGGCAGGATACGTTGCGTTATCAGACGAAATACGCCCTGAATCAGCAGTAGCAATTAATACTTTGAAACAAAATAACATCAAGTCAATATTGCTTACAGGGGATAACAGTAAAGTGGCGAAAAGCGTAAGTGAAGCTTTGGGCATGGATAGCTTTTTTGGTGAAGTATTGCCCCATCAGAAATTAGAAAAAATAAAAGAATTACAAGGCAAGGGAGAATTTATTGCCATGACCGGCGATGGGGTAAATGATGCACCGGCTTTAGCAATTGCGGATGTTGGCATTGCAGTAGGTAGTGGTAGCGATATTGCAGCAGAAACTGCAGGTATTGTTTTGGTAAATAGTAACCCACAGGATATCGTCAATCTGATTTTGTTTGGTAAAGCCACCTATAAAAAGATGATACAAAATTTAATTTGGGCAACAGGTTACAATGTGGTTGCATTGCCCCTCGCTGCCGGGGTATTGTATAGTTGGGGGATATTGTTAAGTCCTGCGGCCGGTGCTGTATTAATGACGATTAGTACCATTGTTGTTGCCATTAATGCAAGTATGCTGAAAGTTAAAAATTGATAAAGTGTCGTTTATCCTTCGGTAATTAAGACAGATGAACAATATAAAGCCTGTAATTTTTTTAGTGCCGGTTATTGCTTTGATAGCGATCGGTGTATTATATTTTTATTTATTAAGAAAAGTTGTTGATAAGAAATCTTTCAGGAGATTGATTTTTACAGTAATCATAATTGCATTCCTGCTAAATTATATATGGGAGCTAATCCAGATGCCTTTTTACAGGAATTCTTTTTATGATATAAGGCATATATCATTTTGTGGCTTAGCTTCTATTGCAGATGCTATTATGGTGCTGCTTCTTTACTTTGGCGTGGCCTTTGTATTTAACAACCCGCTCTGGATGCAGCATTTGAAATGGCGGCGAATCATCATTTTAATGCTGACAGGTGGTACAGGTGCTATTTTATCAGAAATGCGGCATTTATCAATAGGGAGTTGGGCATACGCCGGTTCAATGCCAATCATTCCGGTAGTTTATGTTGGCCTGGCTCCCGTTTTGCAATTTATGTTACTGCCCTTGCTAATCTACGGAGTAAGCTTCTACTCCTTAAAAATGGGGAAATAAATAATCAAATAAATAATATTAACCGGATTTAAAACAGACAAAAAATTTAAAAATATGAAAACTAAAATTTTTATTTCAACAGCATTATTAATGAGTGCGTACTTTCTACAGTCATGCGGTAATTCAAATACCAGCGCAGACAAAAATGTAATGGATAGTTCAATGACGAATATGGCACAACATGATTCAATGAGTTCCGGTAAGATGGAAATGGATAATGGGATGATGCAGTCAATGAGCAGTTCTATGGATAATATGAAAAATATGAAAATGACAGGTGATTTTGATCACGACTTTGCCAGCATGATGATGGTTCATCACCAGGGAGCGATTGATATGGCGCAAATGGAAATTTCAAAAGGCTCCAATGCGGAAATGAAATCCATGGCTGAAAAAATGGTTAAAGCCCAGCAGGCAGAAATTACGCAATTCAACAATATGCTGAAAGATTACAAAATACCGGAAATAAAAAAGGAAGGCGCCGAACCGCACAATGAATTAGCAGAGGGGATGGATAAAATGTATGCTAGTATGAAGGGGGTGGCGATGACAGGGAATACTGATAAAGATTTTGCCATGATGATGATACCACACCACGAAACTGCGGTAACAATGGCTGAAAATGAAATATCTCACGGGAAAAATCTCGCTCTTAAAAAGATGGCACAAAAAATAATCGAAGATCAAACAAAGGAAATAAAGGACTTGCAGGATTGGTTAGCTAAAAACAAATAAGAAATTGTATTAGTAAAGTAGGTGCTATCAGTACTATTTGAATTATTTGTATTGAGTGCATACTGTTGCATTATTGTTTTCCTATTTTTACAACTTATAAGCAAAAGGAAAACAATGTTAATGATTCGTTCAATTATGGTAGTGCTGGTAATTGTAGGATTGGGTTGCAATGGACCGAATAAAAATAATGGGGAATCCCTTATTGTGAATGAGGCCCTGCCTGAAAAAATAAAATTAAAAGATTTAAATGGCCGTTCTGTCGATCTGGGGATATACAAAGGCAAAACGATTTTTATAAACTTTTGGGCTACCTGGTGTAATCCCTGCCTCAGGGAAATGCCTTCCATACATAAAGCACAACACCTGCTGCGAAACAAAGACGTAGTCTTTTTATTGGCTTCTTCCGAAAGCATTGAAGAAATTGAAGCATTCAAAGTTAATAATGATTATGATTTCAATTACGTAAGCGTTGAAAATAGTGAAGCGTTGAATATCCAGGCCCTGCCTACAACTTTTATTTTTAACCCAAAAGGGAAACTTGTTTTCATGGAGAATGGCTTTAGGAAATGGGATGATGAAAATAACATTGAGATGATTCTTAAAATGGCTAAATAAGATGTCAAAATTACCAACTGCATTACTACTGATCACACTGTTTGTTTCTTGTAAAAATTCTTCAAACAAACCAGGCTATGAAATAAGTAATTTAAAATTGCTTGTTTCACCGGCAGACTCCCTTTGTGCGGAACCTTATTTGTTTACTGATAAAAATGGAATTGTTTACCTTTCGTGGATTGAAAAAGGAAAGGATAGGCATTCGCTTAAATTTTCTTCGTTGATAAATAAGAAATGGACCAAACCTGTTGAAATTACTTCCGGAAATAATTGGTTTGTGAACTGGGCAGATTATCCAGTGCTGACCTCTGATGGTGGTGATAACATGCTTGCACATATTTTAGAAAAAAGCGAAAGCAGCACTTATACCTATGATATTAAAATAATTACTTCCAATGACATCGGGAATTCATGGAGCAATACAAAGATCCTTCATGAAGATGGTAAGAAAGCAGAACATGGATTTGTTTCTACGGTGCCTTATAATGACCAATATTTTATTTCATGGCTCGATGGCAGAAACACTGCAATGGAGGGTGCTGGAGGGCATCAGGATGGCCATCACGGGCAAATGACTTTAAGAGGTGCTGTTGTCAACGTGCAGGGACTTAAATCCAGTGAATGGGAACTTGATAACAGGGTTTGTGATTGCTGCCAGACCTGTGCAGTGATTACAACAGATGGCCCCGTTGTAGTGTATCGGGACAGGTCCGAAGATGAGATCAGGGATATTTCAATCGTCCGTTATGTGCATGGTGCCTGGACTACTCCTAAACCCATTTTTTCAGATAATTGGAAAATTACAGGATGCCCGGTCAACGGACCAAGGGCTGATGCACAGGGCAATAATCTTGCCGTGGCCTGGTTTTCAGCACCCGATAAGAAGGGACAGGTAAATATTGTTTTCTCCCGCGATGGAGGTGCTTCTTTTGATCCGCCTATTCGCATTGACGAGGGAAATGGAATTGGCAGGGTAGATGTTATTATGCTGGATGATAAATGCGCAATGGTTAGTTGGATGGAGGGTGCGGTGATAAAAGCCACAAGGGTGAATAATGACGGAAGTAAGGAACCTTCATTTATTATTGCTTCTTCATCAGAGTCCAGATCCAGCGGATTTCCTCAAATGACGAGGTCAGGGAATGAAATATTTTTTGCATGGTCAGATAATAAAACCAAAACAATACGATTAGCCAAGCTTAGTTTATAATTAAAAGCGCTTCAAACGCATTTCCGTTTACCGTAATTTCTTTTCCTGTTTCCGTAAGCCCCCATGGTTTATCAGTAACATCTTTGCAAAAAAACTGTTATGCTGAAAAAGGTTCTGTCCGTGGTATGTGTTTTATTCTTTTATCAGGTAAGCCCTGCCCAAAAAAATAAAGTCAGTCATCAATCGCCTATAGATACATCCGGTTCCCGACATAAATATTTAGCCGATGTAACAATAGTTGGCCGTTACAGCAAAAGCGATTACCAGCAAATGCCTGAAATAGTAGGAACAAGTATTTATGCGGGAAAAAAGAATGCACTGATTGTGCTTGATAATGTACAGGGTAATGTAGTCACCAATACCATGCGGCAGGTGCTGGCTAAAGTTCCGGGCATTCATATCTGGGAAAGTGATCCGAGCGGAATTCAGATTGGTATCGCAGCAAGGGGACTTAGTCCTAACCGTAGCTGGGAGTTTAATGTTCGCCAGAAT
This sequence comes from Ferruginibacter sp., assembly GCA_031424955.1. GTDB lineage: Bacteria > Bacteroidota > Bacteroidia > Chitinophagales > Chitinophagaceae > Ferruginibacter. Next base: position 21,360 of record JANPIJ010000399.1, read on the forward strand.
GGCTACGATATCGCAGCCGATCCTTTTGGTTATCCGGAAGCCTACTATAATCCACAGTTGCAGGCTGTACAAAGAATCGAAATCGTTCGGGGACAGGGGGCTTTACAATATGGGCCCCAGTTTGGAGGCCTGGTAAACTATATTTTACGAAATGGCAGCGACATCAATAAACCGGTTGAGTTTGAA
>JANPIJ010000400.1:0-3430 GCA_031424955.1 Ferruginibacter sp.
CCCCCAAAGGGTGACTCACCAGGCAAAGTCATCTCCGAAAATCGATGCCGGCATAATATCATACTTCCAACAGCATAAAAATATTCGATGCTATTTTGTGTCGGGCTGTTTCAATAATTGAAAGTCTATAGCCTGGTAAGCACAGACTGCCCAATGTCATCTGGTTAAGCCAGCCACTTGATTTGCACCGCTCCTTTAGGGCGGTGATAAAGTGATATTATTCTCTTATCGGCTTTAGCCAAATAACGATTTCGGCTAAAGCCGTATTTGTTTTAGCTGTTTTTTTACCACGCCCTGAAGGACGTGGCAATTGAAATCACCATTTGTACCTGCTGCACAAAATTATCCGGCCTAAAGTATAATTACATTTTTCCTACACGTTTTTATTAACTGGTTGAATTAAATTTTTAAATTGCAACACATCGGTTGAAACCGTTACTTGCTTTTTATAACGGTAATATTGAAAGATTAACTAAGGCTGGTAAACCCGTTTGTTAAATCAATAAATCGTCATGATATGATCAATAAAAGACAGTTTTTAAAATCGGCTATTCTTGCAGCCATAGCCGCCACACCCGGAGCGTTACAAACTGCATTTGCTACGGGTACCGGCACTTCAAAAAAAAATAAGAAAAAATGGAAGCATTGGGTTTGGATCAACCCCAATCCGAATGATAAAGAAAAAGATCTGCAGTTGTTGTATGCATCCTGTTACCAGGCAGGTATCAGGGGAATCTTTTTTGAAGCGGATAGTGAAAAACATTTCAGGGCGGCCCAAAAAAATAACATAGAAGCGCACCGCTGGATATGGACGTTGAACCGTGGTGAAAAAAGCTTGTTGTCAGCACATCCTGAATGGTATGCTGTAAACCGGAAAGGGGATTCCTGTGCAGATAAACCGCCCTACGTGGATTACTACCGCTGGCTTTGCCCATCCAGGGAAGAAGTGATTCAATATCTTGAGAATGACGTAAGAAATATACTCAGCAAAGAGTATGTAGATGGGATTCATTTGGATTATGTGCGTTATTGTGATGTGATTTTGCCGGTAAATCTCTGGGACAATTATGGGATAGAACAAAATAAGGAATTACCTGAATTTGACTATTGTTATTGCAATCTGTGCAGCGAGAAGTACCAGCAGAAAAATGGAGTAAACCCGCTTTCAATCAAACATCCGGATCAAAGTTTATCCTGGCGCAAATTCCGATACGATAATATCACCAGCCTGGTTAACCGCTTAGCCCTGGTAGCAAAGGAATATAAAAAGCCGGTAACCGCGGCGGTGTTCCCCACACCGGAAGTAGCTAAAAGAATTGTACGGCAGGACTGGACCAACTGGAACCTCAACGCCGTATGCCCAATGATATATCATGGTTTTTACAAAGAGCAGGTAGCATGGATTGGTGATGCGGTGGCCGAAGGAGTAAGGGGGATAGGTGGTAAATTCCCTTTGTTTGCCGGGTTGTATTTACCCGATTTTAAAAATGATGACGAGATAAAAAATGCGATCAGCCTGGCGATGCAAAATGGTGCATCGGGTGTTTCCATTTTTGGAAAGCTGGATGCTAATTTATTGGGGATACTAAAATCAGTTGAATAGAGCTGGTTGTATCGCTGTTAATGAGCTTGGTAACGACTCCTGTTTATTTTCAATGATGGCGTTGACCGGAGGCAGTCAGTAATTGTGCATAAACCGGTAATTTGTTAATAACCAGTGTGCAACAATTCGGGGAAGGCTTTAATTACGACATATACTTATTTTTTAATAGGGCAACCCGGTATTACACGTATAAGTTCTGTACATTTACAGAAAATTACCAAAATGAAAATCTTTGTAGCAGGTTTACCTTATGATTTGGATGATGCAGAACTGGAGGAAATTTTTGAAAAATTCGGCACTGTTGCATCTGCCAAGGTGGCCATGGATAAAGAAACCGGGAAAAGTAAGGGATTCGCATTCGTAGAAATGCCAAATAGTATTGAAGCAAAAGACGCTATTGAAAGCATGAATGATATATCACTGGGTAAAAAACCATTGGTAGTAAAAGAAGCGGAAGAACGCAGCTCCGGACCAGGCAACCGGCCAGGCGGCAACAGGCCAGGCGGAGGCGGCGGATACAACAGACCCGGGGGCTTTAATAATGATCGCAATCGTTATTAGCACTTCGTTTTAAGGGTTCGATCTAATCAGTTGATAAAGGCTTAATGAAATAACGTTCCGGTGTAAAATACGGAGATGATGAGTTGTGCAGGTATGCGTCAAATGAAGTTCTCCTTTTAGATGCTTTTTTCTGCTTTTACCGAAGTAAGCTATTGCCTTTTAGTTTTCAAAAGTTTCCATCAACCAGGTCATTCAGGTGAGTACCGCATATTGATGCAGGTGGGCATGCACGAATGCAAAAAGCAGACTTGTTGATATGCGTTTGAAATGTAAGCATCCGACACGTACCATGTTTGATTGATGACAAATAAGTCTCAGTTTTGCTTCAAATATTAATTTATGCAAAACAAAAAGGAACATCGTGCTGAATTACTACAGATGATTACCCAATGATAGCAAAGTGGATTAACACAAAAGGCTTACTGCATTAAAAATAATATAGCATATCATGTTTTTCACTACTGGTTCGGGGTTTACAGGTCCAGTCAAAATCCCACCGGTTCCTTTCTTCCCGTTACCGTGACTACAAGCGCCAGCCTGGAGACGGTTACCATCACTTGTGTTAATGGAATACAAGTTCAACTTGCCTTTTCAGATTAATCGATTCGTTTTGTAAAGCAACTATTATTATCCTGATAATGCTTCATCTTAATTCATCAACTTTTTATTACTGGTATAGTGGTGCTGCTGATATGCGGAATAAGCGCTTAACCTTGAATTGTGGTTATTTGCATGCAGATGAAACCATGTTGAAAGTGGTGGATAGGGTTAAAAAAGGAACAACCCATCTGGGTTATTATTGGGTGTACCAAATTCATGAGCAAAAGCAGGTTTTATTTGATTACCAAACGGGAAGAGAACGGGAGGGTCCGTAAAGTATCTTAAAAAATTACCAGGGATATCTGCAAACTGACGGGTATGGGGTATATGATTATTTTGGCGATCAACCCGGCATTATATTAGTCGGGTGCCTTGCGCATGTAAGACGAAAATTTATTGATGCTATATCAAACAGAAAGGATATTGCTACTCACGTATTGAAAAAGCAAATCAGCTTTTTTCAAAGGAAAAGGGTACTGGTCGGATGCCTGCATTGCACCGACGGTGAGAGCGGCTTTGAAAAGTCAGCGATTACGTCAGTAAATAAAACACAGTCCCACAAAGGATTACAGTAATGCATGTAAAAATATTTTTCGGGCTAATTGTATTGATGGGGAGGTTTTGGGAATAAAAAGCCCTTTCGGGCTAGGATACTTTATAAATTAA
>JANPIJ010000401.1:0-2257 GCA_031424955.1 Ferruginibacter sp.
CAGGCACTTATTTCCCTAACCCACGCAATAAGGTTGGTATGGGAAGCTAGACCTGACACTCAATGGCCGGTATTAATTTATGCCAGGCGAAAAAATTTAGGAATTTTGGAGGGGTCGAGTTGTTGAGCAGACCCTATTTAACCGTTTTAAAATAAAAAAGGCGGTTATACCAAAAATTGCATGCCCTGCAACTAGCTGAACATAAAAATCAATTGACCGCTTTCTTGGTGGAGCCGGATGTAATGTTAGAATGTTGTCCCAGGCAAACGAGGCCAACAACCCCGTAATGGTACCTGCAATCGCACCATTTGTTATAGTTGGCGCTACTTGCTTTTTATTTATAAGCAAATTATAATTTGCCGCAAATGCAATACCTATTAAATAGTGGATTAGCCATCCAGTGACTTTAGCTTGTTTTTCATTCATACCCGGTGTAACCCTTATCAGCATTTGGTCTAAAAGCGTTGGCTCTACATAATTTTTCTTTATTGTTTTAGCTAAAAGGAAACTAAAAAGTGTAAATGTAGAAGTGCCAATTATCCCCGCAATAACAGCATTATTATCCTTCATAATAATTTCTTTTGTAGTTTAAAAAGTTTTTTGAACACACAACAATAATTTAGCAATTAACTGTATGTTGGACCAGTGTAAAAAATATGCCAAATTGCTTTTCCCAACATGACCAGCAAGCTGATGATAAATATGATTTATTGACTGCAGTGTTACTATCCTGTTTTGTGGATAACTTTCAATAAACAAATATCCCACAAAAGATTAAGACAATCAGACCCTTACCCATCAAAATTCTATTTAAAATCGCCCGGCAAAATTATTCAAACCTTCATTATTCCCGGAAAACTTCCGATGGTGGCTGGAGTAACATTACCACTCTTTTAAAAAGGTAATAAGAAGATTCAGATAATATTGTTTAAATAAATATACTATACCTCCTATAAAAATCATGGCAGACTTTGTACAATTTTTTATGATGACATTTTTCGGGCAGGTAAAGCGATTTAACCATTCTAGGGATTAGATTATATGTTACAGATAGGTGCAACACTCCCGTAAAATTTTCTGACTGTAAAAAGCCATTAGAAGTGCAAATGATTTATGTAAACGGTATTCTAAACTCTTTCTGGAGCAGCTAAAAGAAAAGGAGGCAAGTGGCTGAAGAGTTATACCATTACTCTTTATGTTCCAGTTGCGAAAATCATTTCGTTTTTTACTACAGGTATTTCGCCATTTCTCTCCGTGACAACTTTTTCCACATTTTTGTTGTATAATTTATTCAATGAAAACGCCAACAGAACAATGATGCCATTTTTGGGCACCAGCATTCAGGTCACTGGAAAAATAATTTACGGGTAAAAATGGCACCTGCTTTGATTAAGTTAAAGCGGTATCATATTCCTTAACAACATTTTTTTTAAACCCAATTTTTATGGACCAGGAATTAAATTTTATACCAGAAGCTTTAAGTGGCATGATATCGGTAAAGTTTGCCAATGATCAGTCACTTGAAGATTTTTGCACAGCCAATATCCTTGATTATAACCGGGATCGTTTTGAGGCAGTTGCCATTCGAATATTTCTGGGAGATGAAACAATCATTACCGTGTATGCTGTTGATAAGATGAGACAGGAAAACTCAACAATTAACCCTGCCAAAATACCTGTCAAAAAGTTCAAAATAAGCACCATGAACATAAACGAATTATTCAGCTATATTTCAGGTTTCAATTGTACCCTTTCTACTGGCAATTATTCGCTTGAAGACATAGAAGTGATTAATAAATAGTTTTTACACGCCGCCGTCTCACCCCGACAGATTTTCCTTTTCGTTTAAATTATGAAAGTACTTTATTGGGGTAACACTTTAATTTATTGGCATAATAGGCAATATTACAACGGGGAGCTATAGAAACCTGATATCACACTTTCAGGCGTACTGTTAACTTATTTGTATAACCGTTGGCAATTTTCACAAACGAAACTTCTACGTTTTTTTAACCCTGTATATTTTTTAATAAAGGCAATATTGCAGCGTAAACAAACCTTCTTTGAATGGGCCAGCCAGTGTTTTTTCAATTCATTATTTCTTTTCCATTCTAAAAATTGAAAACTGTAAATACGGGTTTCGTTTATAATGTTTTTTATTTTAAGAGCTGGTATTTTTTCAATACAAGATTCCGGGTGCACTTTCACCCGGTACAATACTTCGTTTTTAATAATGTTGCCCACGCCAGAAAATATT
>JANPIJ010000402.1:0-30900 GCA_031424955.1 Ferruginibacter sp.
AACCAGGCCAATGGCTACCATTCTACCTGTAATTTTTTTTATCTTTTTCATTTTTTTAAAATTATAATTTTTAAACATTATCTGAAACACCAATCGTTGTAACTTATGTAGATATAGTGTTTTAATTGCAGGAGGTGCAACTTCTGCCCCGTCCTTCATTTCAACTAACGCAATAACTTGAACGCCGCACGCAGTTCTTCTGTAAATAATTGTGGTTGTTCCCATGCGGCAAAGTGTCCGCCCTTATCCACTTCGCGGAAGTAGACCAGGTTTGGATAAGCCCGGCGGGCCCATGTTTCCGGCGCCTTGTAAACATCTTCCGGAAATACGGTAATAGCTACCGGGATTTTGATTTCTGAGGTTTTTTGTGCATCGGCACTAATCAGTTCACGGCCCATATTCTCCCAATAGATCCTTGCTGAAGAAGCAGCGGTGTTGGTAAGCCAGTACAGTGAAATGTCGTCCAGCACATCTTCCTTATTGGGTAACTGTGTTGGATTGTCGCCATAGGTCCATAGTGCAAAGCCAGGATGGAGCAGTAACCATGCAGCAAGACCGGCCGGCGAATCTGTAAGACCGTAACCGATTGCCTGTGGCCTTGCGCTCATCAGCTTCAGGTAAGCAAAGTTGCCCTCTTTAAAAAACTTACCCAGGTCGTTGAATACAGTAAGCTCCTGCGCTGTAAGCCCTGCGGGTGCGGCTGCCCCGGTACCAAGTGCTTTACTTACGCTGCCCGGTAATGTTGCCGGTAAATTATTGTGAATACCGAGCAAGCCTGCAGGAGCCTGCCGTGCCATGGCATTTACAATACCTGCACCCCAATCGCCGCCCTGCGCAACATAGCGGGTATATCCCAAACGTGTCATCAGTTCAGACCATGCAGTGGCAATACGATCAGGGTCCCAGCCCGTTACGGTCGGTTTACCGGAAAACCCGAAACCAGGCAATGATGGTATAACAACGTCAAAAGCATCTTCAGCTTTACCGCCATAAGCTGTAGGATTGGTTAAAGGATCAATGATTCTCAGCAATTCAAATACAGAGCCCGGCCATCCATGGCTGATGATCAGGGGCATTGCGTGAGCTTCTTTAGAACGCACATGAATGAAGTGAATGTCTACATCGTCGATTGTAGTAATAAACTGGGGATAAGCATTCAGTTTCGCTTCTGCTTTTCTCCAGTCGTAATTTTTTCCCCAGTATTTTACCAGGCCCTGCAATTTGGAAAGCTTTGCCCCCTGCGACTGGTCAGCAACGGTTTCCTTGTCGGGCCACCTGGTAGCCAACACCCGCTGATGTAATGCATCTACGTCAGCCTTTGGGATATGTACCTTGAAAGGACGGATAGATTCGGTAAATACTATTTTTTTAGCATCACCAGTCTGCGCATTGCTAAGCGCTGTATGCAGGATTAAAGCTCCTGTGACGAGTGTACTGATTAAGATTTTAAAGCTCCTTTTCATTTTTTTTAAGTTTTAGTATCGGTTATTTTTCCTCGTGTAAAACCAACTTAGATAACAAGCAATGCCCCGGATTAAAATGCGGTGAGTGTATGGAATTGTTACCGCATCTGTTCTGTTTAAATATTTTGTATTAATGGCTTTTAAATTTTTATAAAGGGCGAATGTTACTACAACCGCCCTTTATAAAATGCCTGCTACCATACCGGGACATGCAATGCCGCTTAGATCAGGTTAATGGCTACATCGATATTACCGCGTGTAGCTTTGGAGTACGGACAGGTTTGGTGAGCAGCTTCTGCCAGCGCTTGTGCCACTTCACGGTCCAAACCAGGCAGGCTGATGTTAAGACGGGCCTGCAGAAAGTATTCATTATCCTTTGAGATAAGATCTATCTCTGCATCGATGGCTGCGTCTGAGGGAAACCTTACCTTCATTTTTGCTGCTGCAATCTTCATCGCACCGATGAAACATGCTGACCAGCCTGCTGCTAACAGTTGCTCCGGGTTGGTGCCGGTACCGGGAGTGCCGGGTGTAGATAACTTAATATCCAAACGGCCATCTGAGCTTTTTGATGCACCGCCGTCTCTTCCGCCGGTAGTGTGTTCTTTGCCGGTGTATATTACTTTTACGGGTTGCTGCACCTGTACTGTTTCTGACTGGTTGCTTACTGTAGTTGTTGAATCGATTGAAAAATTTTCCATTGTTTTAATTTTTTTGATTTTTAATTTTTTTAAATTGATAACACAAAAGTAGCAGCCGTAACAGCGGGTATCCAACCACTAATCATGCAAGTGGACTAAGTAGGTGCTGAACCGGTCATTTTAAATCCTCAACATTTCGGTGAATTGTGAAATGGTGGATCGTAAATGGGCAATAGGCAATTGTGTATCAATGTCGTTTACTTAAACTGGTTGAAGTTTGTATTGCGTTTTAAGAGAAGGCGCTAAACATTGAAGTATAAGAGTTATGTTTTGAATTTAAACCAGTAACTGGATAAGCTGCCTCTTTTGGTTCGGTACCGACGAAGTCGGTATTCTCCCGATACTAATCGGGATGAAAGAAGCAAAAGCAGCAGCGTTCCAGTTACGCAGCCCCGCCGGCTGCGGAGGCGACTCTTTCGATTTGAAAAAAGAGAATGTGAATGAAGACGACTATTATAAGTTTTCGATACTTGCAGACTCTATTTTCTTTTTTTTGATAAAAAAAAGAAACAAAAAAATCAATCCGCCGCGGCGGATAAAATCAAGGAACTCGCCGCAAAGAGTTCAATGATTTTTAGTTTCTGCCCGGCTCAAACAGCCCCGTCCGACTGGCGTCAGCCGGGCGGGCTTGATTAACGGCTTACGTTGGAAATTTCTAGCACTTTTTATTCGAGGCCATAAAAGCGCATAGAATGCTACATAATGTATTATTGAATAGTAATAAATAATTATACTAAATTCCTTAAGTCAACGACATTGAATTGTGAATGGTGAATGAGCATTAAACAATGAAGGATCAGTTTTTTTACTTTAAGAATTGCACCCGTGAGGCATAGGCGTTGACTTAGGAATTTAGATATTTAGCATCGTAATATCTGCAGCTCCAAAGGAGCGACCGCCTTGTAGTAAATGATAATAGGCTGCATGCGTTCGGAAGTTACGCTGCAGTTCTGAAGGGATGCACCTACGGAGCAAATGCCTTTTACGCTATTATGCTACAAAGAGGCAACTCCTACGGAGTTTGATAAGGGATACTACGGCTTTCAAATATACCCGTAAAAATTCAACACACATGGTTTCAGTCTTTAAGGTAATGGCTAATCCTGGTTTATTGAATCCACTGCATGGATCTTTTCTAAAAAATATTCATCATGAGAAATTACAAGACGCGTTACCTGTAAGTCGTTGATGGCGGTGGTTAATATTTCTACGTTCTGAATATCCGGGTTATTGGTTGGTTCATCCAGTATTATGACACCAGGCGCCTGGTTAAGTATCGTGAGGCAACAAAGCACTAACCGCATTCGTTCCCCACCAATTAAAACACTACAACGCTTGTCTCAAAAATGTTTTGTAAACAGAAAACTGTAGAGCTACATTGACCGCCGTTCTCTATTCCCCCATTTATTGAATGTAACCCTGGAACCAACATCCATCCTGGCTGCAGCCGTAATTCGTCCATCAGTTGTACGCTGTACAAAGCCAATCAACTCCCATCCTTTTTCATTAAAATCTTTGGGAAGATTAAGTACAATACTTTCATTGTTATTTGATGTGAGATTAGCATGGAACAAGCTTCTAACAATTTGCACATGTGATAAACTCCGGCCGGAATTTTCACCGGCTTTAATATTGCTTTGCGCCGATTTTTGTACAAGCGCCAGCACCAGTTCCGATTTTTTTCCCTCCCCGGCAACTTTGTAATCAACAATAATTTTGTCTCCTTCTATTCTAGCACTTAATGTTAGATCAGAAGGAGCACCGTGGCTTAATCCGGTACCAATTGCCTGCAGTATGGGGCCTTCATCTGAACCAACAAATTCATTGCGGCCATTCACTATTACCTGCGGTGTATAAATGTTTGGTAGATTTAGCAGCCTTGCATACTGTTGCTGTCTTGTTGAATACGCATGATCACTAAACCTGTCTTTCCAACCCAGCCGGTCCCAGTAGTCAACATGGTAAGCGAGTATATAAATTTGTTTATTGTAATTATCCTTTTCAAGTCTTTCAATAAAATCATCAGCGGGCGGACAACTGGAACATCCTTCCGAAGTAAAAAGCTCCACTACTGCAAAACCCTTGCTGCCACCGCCGTCCTGCAGATTCCTCATGCCCTTTTCATACCACCCATTTATAAACGCAGTTAGTGCCGCCAGTACCAGGGCGAGGCTGCCGGTTATCATCATTGTCCTGAATGCTTTCATAGTGATTTTTTTAAAGTGTAAGCTCTCCGTTGATCCATGACTTGCCGGCACATCTGTTGAATACCAAATACCGGTGCAGGCAGGTTTCTTCTTAAATCCTTTCTGAATTCACCGGATATGAAAATAGCGTTGATTGATATACCAGGCATTAAGAGTCGCAACTGACTGCGAATTAAATCCCGGCTTTGAAAACGGCATTCCTTGAAACCAGTTTTATTTTTTGCTGAAACAATACGGTAATACCGAAATAGCTATTATCCTTATTATAGGTTTTATAGAACCGGGTAAGCGGCACGGGCTGCAACATATTGCCATTCAACCGGAATGACCATGACGGCCCGGTTTTTACAGGAGCATCGGCTGGCAAACTTTGGGAATAAAATTGCCATCTATCCGCTTTCATTGCTTTTATAAAAATGATACTGTCTGCGGCAACTGTTTTACTAACAGCGTTTTTCAAAGATACCGGAATAAAATCCTGGCCCTGTGCAGAAAGGTTCCATAATACTCCTGCAATTATTACAAATAATATTTTCATTTGATCATTTTTATATGTTTGAAAAAATAGATGACTATTTACTTAAACTTGCCGGGCTTATGCCCAACCGGATGCCGTAAATATTTATGCAAATGGAAATCAAATTGGTGGCAAGTAAAAGCCTAAACTGCTGACTAAGGCATATTGAGAGTGGAACCGGACAACCGGGCTCATGATAAATAACAAGGCGGAAAAATGGATAAAATATCAACGTTGTTTCACCCGAGCAGGCTATCTTTATAAAAGCAATTATTGAGTAGGAAATGTTTAGTAAATCCCGGCAACAGGCAGATAACCCGGCAAGGCCTGCTGCGGATTAATGGTGCCGATGATGCATAACTTATATCCATTTTTCCTTCAAATAAATCCCTAAAGAAGATTTGCTCCGGCAATACTTCAAATGACCTTGCCAATGAACCCACTCAACAAATAAATCGCAGGAATCAAATTGACTGGCTCGCACCCAAAATTGTCCACTTCACCAGGTAAGCAGATTGTATATTACCTGCTGCACAATAATTTAGCAGCCGTATGTATTTTATACAACCCTGGTAGTTCAACAAAATAAATCATGAGTCCGTGACGCAAATTATTTTTTTAACACAATATCAGACCCGCAATTATGGAGCATAAAAAATTTAAGATTTCAAATAAAATAATATGGCTGAGCTCCTTTCTGCTGGGTGTCATCATCTCATTACCTAAGATTGCCGAACGGCATTTTAATCCCTATGAGGCCATTGCCAATTCGGTTATTACTTTTCTATTTGCGCTTTTTGTATGGTATTACAATATCATTACACTTCCCGCTTATTCATCCCGTGATGTGGCCAAAGGTTTTTCAATCATTCGTTTGTTAAAAAGCCTCGGCGTCGGAATAGCTTTAATGTTTATACTGGCCTGCATCCAGCAATACCTGTTAACCCACCTCGATTTTGGCCCGGTAATGCTGATGATTGAAATCAGGGGTATACTGGTAAACCTTACTTTTTATATGTTTATCCACCTGTTGTTTCAAAGTTACCGCAACCAGCAGGTAGGGATAGAACTGGAACGAACCAGGTCGGCCAATTTAAGTGCTCAATACGAACTGCTGAAGCAGCAGGTAAATCCACACTTCCTGTTTAATAGTTTGAATACTTTAAAATACATGGTGGAAAGTGGCGATGCACATACGGTACCGTTCATTTTAAAGTTATCCGATTTTTACCGGTTCACGCTTGAAAAACGAAAACAGGACCTCATCAAACTTTCGGAAGAACTGGAAATTTTAAATGCTTACCTGTTCCTGTTAAAGGCAAGATTTGAGGAAGGCATTGATCTTTCTGTTGATATTGCCCCCGGTCATTTAACCACACTGATACCACCTTTTACGCTGCAATTACTGGTTGAAAACTGTATCAAGCATAATATTGTTTCGCTGGATCGCCCGCTGCATATCCGGCTTTATTCTGAAGATGATTTTATTGTTGTTGAAAACCACCTCCAGTTAAAACATACCGCGGAATCATCAATGGGGATGGGGCTGGAAAATATCAACCAGCGTTACATGCATCATATCAGTCAGCCCATCGACATCCTGCCCGGCGATACATTCTTTAAAATAAAACTCCCCATCATACATGAAAATAATCATCATTGAAGACGAGCTAAAAGCAGCCAGGTCGCTGGCCGGCATGATTACAGAACTAAGGCCAGCCGCCAACATCGTGGCACAACTACAAAGCATTGAAAGTTCGGTAAATTATCTTACTCAAAATGAACCTCCCGACCTGGTATTTATGGATGTACAGTTGTCAGACGGTTTGTGCTTCGACATATTTAAGGCAGTAAAAATTCATTGCCCCATTATATTTTGCACCGCATTCGGCGAATATGCCATGGAAGCCATCAAAGCAAATGGTATCGACTACCTTTTAAAACCATTTGCAAAAGAAGGACTAAAGGAGGCTTTTGAAAAGGTGGACAATTTTAAAAACTTCTTCCAGCAAAACACCCAGACCGACCTGGAAGGATTATTAAAAACGGTTGCCATGGGTGAAGGAAAAAAAAGCTTCCTTGTTTTCAAGCACAACAAATACACCACGGTACAAACCGACCAGATCGCTTTTTTCTATATCAAGTTTGGCGCTACCATCATCATGACCCTGCAGCAACAGGAGTATTCCATCGACCAGTCGCTCGACCAGGTGCAGGCCCTGCTGGCTCCCAAACAATTTTTCAGGCTCAACAGGCAATACCTTGTAAACTTTAGCGCTATCAAGGAAGTGGAGCATTATTTTGCCCGCAAGTTATTGGTAAAGCTCGTAATACCCAGTCCCGAAAAGTTATTGATCGGGAAAGAAAAGACCGGCAATTTTTTTAGCTGGCTGGAGGATCGGTAGCAATCAAATGTTTAGGAACTTATCCCGATTGATACGCAGGATATAATTGCACCGCTTACTTACAAATTACTTTTCGAACTAATCCCTTTGAACCTGGTGTATTAATGAATTATGATAAAAGAACAGCATTAAGATCCCGCGTGCAAAAAAGCAAGGGAGTTTCAGAACGGATGATCCTGTTGCCTGAAACTTCTCTTGATATGATGGCCGGGTATGGATAAAAATAATTTTGACAGCGCTTTGTTTTCCGTTAACCAGGTATTGAATGTATCAACGTCATTGAATAAGCCCTGCTTCCAGGCCCGTTGCTTTTATGTGTGTCCGCAGTTTTACCGTGAAAACTATTAAGAGGCGAAGACAAAGGGATATTGAAAGTACCATCTCCATCTACACAAAATATCACCTAAAGAAACCCTTTCCGAAATCCATTACCATCAGCGTTTAATTATTTTACCAACAGCTTTCTATTGCCATAAGGAACAAAGATACTTCCGCTATTGTGATCCCCGCTCACAGCGCATTAAGTTGTTATTTACGGCTGCTCAAACAACGGGAGCTTACTGATTTATATTGAGAATATGAGGTTGCTATCTGAATCACCATATACGGAAGCAGGGCTATTTATCCTGTACATACACAAAGGCATACCTGATTACCCGCAAGTGTAAAAAAGCGGGGCCTTAAGCGGAGCAATTGCTTCACCTGGTAGCCTGCCCCAACCTGGTGCACTATAACCGTACAGAAAAAGGAGGCCACTACACAACATGGGAGCAACATCAAATTTTTGTAATGGAACTAAGGGCTTCATTCAAAATATTCCGCAACCAAAGATGACCGCTTCAGCAATCTCTTTGTCCGCTCAACGGCCTTTCTTCTTGACCCGGGGCCTTGCTGCCAATAATTTTGGGTCATCAAAAAATCAATAACCATAAAAATTATTATAATGAAAAAAGTAAAAGTATTCATGGCCACTGCGCTGCTCAGCGGAGCAATGGTTTTGCAAGGTACAGTCGCCAATGCACAAGGCAATTCTACCCTCGCTATCAAATCACCTGAAAGTGTACGGCTTTTCAGGGTCCATTTCAAAGATGCGGAATTGGTCGATTTACGCAAGCGCATCAACGCTACAAGATGGCCGAAGAATGAAACCGTGGCAGATGCATCGCAAGGTGTGCAACTGGCAACCATACAAAAGCTTGCGAAGTATTGGGCTACAAACTACGATTGGCGCAAAGCCGAAGCAAAACTGAACAAGTATCCAAATTTTATCACCAAAATCGATGGCCTTGACATTCATTTTATTCATGTACGGTCAAAGCATGCGAATGCGCTGCCCCTGATTGTTACCCATGGCTGGCCGGGATCGGTTGTTGAACAATTGAAGATCATTGAACCACTCACCAATCCAACTGCTCATGGCGGAAAAGCAGAAGATGCATTTGATATTATTATCCCTTCGCTACCCGGTTATGGTTTTTCGGAACAACCCTCCGCATCGGGCTGGGAACCTGCCCGCATTGCAAAAGCCTGGATCACACTAATGGAACGGCTTGGGTACAAAAGGTATGTAGCACAAGGAGGCGATTGGGGAGATCCGGTTACAGAGCAAATGGCTGTAATGGCACCGGCAGCATTATTGGGTATTCATTCAAATATGCCGGCAGCTGTTCCAAACGAAATTGCAGGAGCATTATGGTCGCACCAGCCAGCCCCTCCCACCCTTTCAGCAGATGAAAAGAAAGCATGGGATCAACTCGATTTTTTCTTTAAGAAAGGCCTGGCTTATGCACAGGAAATGGGAAACCGACCTCAAACACTTTATGGAATTGAAGATTCGCCCATCGGTCTTGCAGCCTGGATACTGGATCATGATGCCCGCAGTTATGAACTGATTGCCCGTGTATTTGATGGTAAATCAGAAGGACTTACCAAAGACGATGTGCTTGACAATATCACCCTTTACTGGCTTACAAAAACAGCTGTATCATCGGCCCGCTTGTATTGGGAAAATAAATTCATCTTTTTTAAACCAATGGATGTTAAGATACCGGTAGCCATTAGCGCCTTCCCTGATGAACTTTACCAGGTTCCTAAATCCTGGGCAGAAAAAGCATTTCCCAAACTGATTTATTATAACCGGCTTGAGAAAGGTGGCCACTTCGCAGCATGGGAACAACCAGCACTTTTTAGCAAAGAAATGCGTGCTTCTTTCAAATCACTTCGTTGATTCTTTTTGTAACTGAAAAGCAAACCTTAATCAATAAAAAACAAAACAGCTATCCAACGTTCACCTCAATAAGCGATTAACCCTTATTGATATGCAATGCACCGATACAAAATTTTAAATACTAAAAATAATAATAATGAATGATTTATTAAACCTCACTATTACTGCCCACGGTGGTCTTGATCAATGGAGAAATTTTTATTCGGTTTCTGCCCATCTGGTAGTAGGTGGAGTACTTTGGGCCATGAAAGGACATGATGGTGTAATAGATGAAGTAGATGTGAAAGTTAACCTGCTGGAACAAAAAACATCTCACATACCCGGCGAAGCATGGCATACGGTTTATACCCCGGATAGAATTGCCATTGAAACAGGCAAGGGCGATCTTGTTGAAGAGTTATATAATCCACGTGCATCTTTTAAAGACCATGTATGGGAAACAACCTGGAGCAGCCTTCAATTGGCTTACTTTTCAGGTTATGCTACGTGGAATTATTTTAATACCCCTTTCCAGTTTGCCCGACTTGGTTTTGAGGTAAGCGAGCTGGATCCCTGGATGGAAAACAATGAAACATGGCGGCGCCTGAAAGTGAAATGGCCAAAAGATATACATACACATAGCACAGAACAAATATTATACATCGATAAGGATGGCTTAATCACAAGACTTGATTACAACGTTGAAGTTGCCGGGAGTGTATGGGTTGCACATTATTTATCCAACTATAAAGATGTATCCGGTATTAAAATGGCCACTAAAAGAGTAGTGTATTTGCTGGGTGAAAACAACAAGCCCCGGTTAGATTCACCGGTGATTGTTTCCATTGATTTTAGTGACATCGAATTTCAATAAGACGCTATTGGCTTCATTGGCAACGATGATTTTGTCATTATTTCTCATTAATAAATGAAATAATAACTACTTCTATACGACCATATTTTTTTGTTGTCCGGGCTGCGAAGCAATGAGCAACATCGTTGTGTCACTTGCCGACAGTATTTGTCGGCATCCCGATGTTACACTTGAATCGGGACTTATACCGCATACCTATGTTGAACTTTACCCACAATGTAATTAGCGAAACATCAGCTCATAATGACTGAAGGAACATAATAACCTGCTCAATCAAGATGTTCAGGTTTAAAAATGATTAACTGGCGATTAGGTTTATCAAACAATTAAAAAAAACAATGACAAAGAAAAACATTCTTGCCAATACAATAGTTACCGGACCAATTGCATTGCTTTCAACTACAGTGTTCTCCCAGCCCAAAGTAAATTCAACAGATGACGCTTCCGTTGCTGTAGTGCCGTTCCAAATTAACATTCCGGAATCTGCACTTTCCGATCTTCGCCAGCGCATAACGGCAAAACGGTGGCCAGATATGGAAACTGTAAAGGATCAATCCCAGGGTGTGAAGCTGGCGCAAATTAAGGAGTTGGTTAATTACTGGGGCACCAGTTATGACTGGCGAAAGGTGGAGTCAAAATTGAATGCATTACCCCAGTTTACAACTGTAATTGACGGCATTCAAATTCATTTTATTTACGTTCGCTCCCGACATGCCAAAGCATTGCCTTTAATCATTACGCATGGCTGGCCCGGTTCAATTCTGGAAGTGGTTAAAACGATTGGTCCGCTCACCGACCCTACCGCTTATGGCGGCCGGGCTGAAGATGCATTTGACGTTGTGATACCTTCCATGCCTGGTTACGGTTTTTCCTCCAAACCAACAGGTACCGGCTGGGGTGTTGAGCGAATTGGCAAGGCATGGGATGTTTTGATGAAACGCCTCGGATATAAAAACTATGTTGCACAAGGCGGCGATTGGGGTTCGGTTGTTGCCAATGCAATGGGTCGCCAGGCACCGGACGGTTTATTGGGCATTCATGTAAATATGCCTGCTACCGTACCTGCAGATGTAGCAAAGGCACTTCAAAACGGTGAGCCTGCACCGGCGGGTTTATCGGAAGTAGAGCAGGCAGCATTTAAATCATTGAATGATTTATATACAAAAGGGGCCGGCTATGCAGGCATGATGGTTACACGGCCGCAAACACTTGGCTATGGCCTCGCGGATTCGCCCACAGGCCTTGCAGCATTTTTCCTCGATAAACTAAATGACTGGACCTTCAGTGGCGGCAATGCAGAAAAATCGCTCACAAAAGATGAAATGCTCGATAATATCACACTTTACTGGCTTACGAATACTGCAGCCTCTTCAGCACAGCTATATTGGGAAAATAACAACAACAACTTCAATGCCGTTGAGCAAAGAACAGCGGAGATTTCTGTACCGGTGGCGGTAACAGTATTTCCAGGCGAGATATACCAGGCTCCCCGGAGTTGGGCTGAACGCAGTTACCCGAAACTCATTTATTTTAATGAAGTAAAAAAGGGCGGACACTTTGCTTCCTGGGAGCAACCACAACTATTCGCAGAAGAATTAAGAGCGGCATTTAAATCGATTCGCTAACCGTACAACAAAAGACCTTCAATTGCGGGGATGAAATGAATATTTCATCCCCGCAATTAGAATGTTATTATAAAACATATCTTTTCCGCATTTTTTAAATGCTGAATAATATTGCGTTGCCCCTTCACCTTGTTAAAAGACTTTTACAAAAAAAATAAAATACCCATTTATGCAAAAAGCAATACTCATTTTACTTTTTACATATCCTTCGATGTAAGCTAATAAGTCCGGCCTTCCAAAATATAATCGCCCTGGAACTTCAGGTTTGCAATATTGGATTTTTCTAATACAATAAAGAACCTGGCGCAAATAACAACTGCTAATAACGGATCAAACAATTCATCCGGCACAATCAAGTAGCTACACGCTGTCTAACCCTGATAACATTTTCTGCAGCCGGAAATCTTTTTTTCTTATGAGAAGGGTGAGCAGGCGTGCCACTTCATCACGTCAGCCTCTCCAACGCCTCCCGTAATTTTCCTCCAATTTTTTACCGTAAGTTTTTTAAATTGCAGTATCAACCTGGTTTATCCGCATATCCCTTTTTCAATTTTCTATCCAACTATTTCTGCCCCGAAACACCCGAAACAGTAACAGTGACGCTACACTGGTGCTTAACTATTTAAATAAGCGAATGCAATGAACCGAACAATGCTGTTTATATTAATGATATTGGCTTCCGGACAATTGTATCCACAATACTACACCAAAGAAGAAGGAAATGCGTTGATGCATGAATTAAAATTAGCCCGCACTGATTCAATGCGAATTGAACTACTGTTAAAAGTAGCCGAATATCATACCCTTCCTGGTCACGATCACCCGGCAAATTATGATACCGCGGCATTACTAATCAACCAGGTGGAAGATTTGAATTTAAAGGCAAGATCTCAGTCCGTAGATATACGCATTTTAATGATTCAATCTTTCTTTCTCCGCACCAGCGGGAAACGCAAAGAAGGCGAAAATGTAATTCGGCATGCGATCACGCTGCTTAAAAACGGAACAGATTATACTGCACTTGGAAAAGCCTATTATGAATTGTCAAATTATTACGACTACGATTTTAAATACCATACCGTTAACCAACGTACATCGTATATTGAAATGGCTATAGCGGCTTTTAAAAAGTCGAACCAAATTGATCATCTTGGAAATTGCTATAAAGTATTGGCTGACCTGCATCATCTGATCAATGAATATCCCAGGGCTTTAAGCGAAATAGAAACCTCCCTTCAATACTATAAAATTAGTAACTATAAAAGACTGGAAGGTGTATATGACCTGTTTGGCCAGCTTCACTATGCCCGGGGCGATTATAAGAAGGCATTGGATTATGAACTGTTGGCGCTTAGAACAGCCAATAGCAATAACAATACCGGCATGCAGATATGCCAGATAGAGAATAATATTGCCCTTACTTTTTTCAAATTGAATGATGCGCCGGCAGCTTTAAAGCATTTCAAAATTGCACTGGGGATAGCTGAAAAGGAACTCCATATTGAAACAGTTTACGGCCTCACTTCGCACATCGTGGAAACTTACATTAATCTCAATAAACCGCAGGAAGCTTTAAGGTTTTTAAAGTCGGTAGAAAAAAAATATAAAATACCAACCACAGATAAATTTGAAACAGCAGGATATATGTACAAAGCGTATCTCAACCTGTACACCGTGCTGAAGCAATTTAATACCGGCCGCTATTACTGTAATCAACTAATCATGAAGTCACAGGTACACGGACTGGATGTATTTAAACGGAACGGATATTATACAGAAATAATAAAGTATTTCACTGCTACCAACGACTACCCGGTGGCGCTAAAGTATCTTACTAAAAACAAGGAGCTGCTTGACAGTATGAAGGATGGACTCGGGGCTTCCCGCAATTATCTTTTATGGTTTTCACTGGATACTTCGTTGGGTAATTACAAGTCGGCCGTTCATAATTTATTGAAGGCTAATCATATTGCTGACACGATATTAAACACCGCCAAAACGAAAGAAATTAAACAATTGGAAGTTCAGTACGAATCGGAAAAAAAAGAAAATGACATCAATCTTAAAAATCAGAAAATTACGATGCTGGAGCAGGCAGATAAGCTTCGCCAGGCCAATCTTGACCAGGCAAAATTTATCAGGAATGCGACCCTGGCCATGCTTGTATTATTGCTTACCCTTGGTAGCATTTTATTGAACCAGTACAGGCAAAAAAAGAAAGCAAATATCGTTGTAACGCAACGGAATGACCAACTAAAAAGCTTAGTAAAAGAAAAAGAATGGCTGGTCAAAGAAGTTCACCACCGGGTAAAAAATAATCTTCAAATGGTTATAAGCCTGTTGAATACCCAGTCTGTTTATCTTGACAATGATGTAGCCCTGCTGGCTATAAAAGATAGCCAGCGTAGGATACATACCATGTCTTTGATACACCAGAAACTATATCAATCAGAAAATATTTCTGTGATTGATATGCCCGGCTATATCAACGAACTGGTAAACTACCTGAAAGATATTTTTAATATCGGGCCGGGCATTCGCTTTCAGCAAAATATTGAGCCCTGCACGCTTGATGTAGCACAGGCGGTGCCGGTAGGACTGATCCTTAATGAAGTGATCACCAATTCCGTTAAGTACGCTTTTGCACCCAATAACTATGGCATCATTACCATTACAATGCGTGCTTTGGATAATGATACGCTCGGGCTTATTGTGAGCGATAATGGCAGGGGTTTGCCCGCAGGCTTTAATGTTGTAAAAAATGGTTCGCTTGGAATGAACCTAGTAAACGGATTGGTGAAACAGCACGAAGGCACATTTGAAATATTGGATAATGAAGGAGTAACAATAACCATGACATTCCCTTTTGAGAAAAACATGGTAATTGAAACAGAAAATATAAGTGCAATTAATGCTGAGATTCTTCTATGAAAAATAAAAGTATTTTGATCGTTGAAGATGAGTTTATCGTAGCCCATGATCTGCGCCTGACATTGGAAAGGGAGGGCTATGTAATTGATGGCGTTGCTGATTCTTTTAAGGAAGCTGTCAATCAAATTCAGTTGCATCGTCCCGACCTGGTATTGCTGGATATTCACCTGAAAGGAAAACAAACCGGTATTGACCTGGCGGTGGTACTACAAAAAAGTAACATCGCTTTTGTGTACCTCTCCGCCAACAGCAACCAACAGATACTGGAGGCAGCAAAAGCAACCGAACCTTACGGCTTCCTGGTAAAGCCTTTCAGGGAGAAGGACTTGTTGGTAACACTTGACATTGCTTTCTATCGTCATAAGCACAGCCTCGAATCTGAGCTTCGAAAGAGAAAACAGCTGGAAAAACAATTGGAAGTGATCAGCATCATTACTGAAAACGAGCGGGAGAAATTGTTACAAACCGCGTTGGCGATACAACCGCATATCCCCTTTGATTACATCTCTGTTTCCCGAAATGATTCCGGTGGGGATGGTTACCACGGTTATAGTTTCCTGCGGATCGGCTTTGAACAATACCAGGAAATAGGAACTGCTCAACTGGTAACGATTTCAGGGCTTAAAGAAAATGAATTGAGAACCATACTTGCAGCATCCCCCATCGAAGAAAAAGCAGGTTGGTATAATAATGATGAATTTAAAACCGTTTGCAGGAATAACCCCTTAAAAAGATTGTTTGCCAAAAATTTTCAACTTGAATCAAATATCGAAATACCGCTTGCAGCATCAACGGGCGCTCTTTATTCCTTGTCTCTATTTAGCCATAAAAGCAACATGTATGATGCGGGCCACTTGTCCATTTTACTGCCCTTACAAATTTTATTGGTAAAGATCCTGGATAGCTGTCTCTTCCCCGGTGCACCGCCGGTTGAAAAGAAAGAAGTTGCAAACCAACATCTTTATAGTGAAACAACTATTCCTGGTTTCGAAGGGATCATTGGAAGAAGTCCACAATTGCTGAGTGTACTCGACCTGGTAACACAGGTAGCACCATTAAATACATCCGTTTTGATTACCGGGGAAAGCGGCACGGGTAAAGAAATGATCGCCGATCGCATTCATCATCTTTCTGATCATAAGGGCAAGCCATTTGTAAAAATAAACTGTGCCGCATTACCTGCTACCTTAATAGAATCAGAATTATTCGGTCACGAAAAGGGAGCATTCACCGGGGCAATGGACAGAAAGACCGGCAAATTTGAACAAGCGGATGGCGGCACTATTTTCCTGGATGAGATCGGCGAGATGTCGCTTGATATGCAGGTAAAGTTGCTAAGGGTTTTGCAGGAAAGAGAAATTGAACGCATTGGTGGCCGGTCGGCAATAAAGATTAACGTTAGGGTGATTGCCGCTACCAACCGTAATCTTGAAAAGGAAGTTGCTGAAGGCAGGTTCAGGCTCGATCTTTATTTCAGGATAAATGTTTTCCCGATTCAACTACCACCGCTTCGTGAAAGGCAGCCGGATATTCAGCACCTGGCTAACTACTTTGCCAATGAAATCAGCAGGCGTTTTAATAAGCCGTACAGTGGCATCAGCGAAGAAATGATGGACGCATTACTAGCCTATTCCTGGCCCGGAAATATCAGGGAGCTTGAAAATGTTATGGAGCAAACTATAATACTAAACAATGGTATCAATCCACTGGTGTTAAAACGTACACTTCATCCAATTGCCGTGGAAAACAGTAAAAAAGTAGCGGGCAATACCGGCGAAACCGAATTAAAGACCATGACCGATGTTAAGAATTTACAACATGAAACAGAAAGAGAGTATCTTATATCTGTGATGAAAAAATCAAATGGCAGAATTAGAGGAGCAGGCGGAGCTGCTGAACGACTCAACCTAAAACCCACCACGCTCGAATCAAAATTGTTGAAACTCGGCATTACCAAAGACGATTACTCCAATAATTTCGGAGTTTAAATTTTAAAGCTCCGATTATTTCGGAGTTTATACAACTTACCCGCAATTTTTTTTTGTTAGTCTCCCCCACAAATCCCTGTTTATCATAGATATGCTGCTACCCCTGGCAGTAAATAGTATTGTGGCACGCAAATAGAAACTATATGTGAAAGCTGCCATGAAGGAAGAGCTTGTTTATCCAATTGAAAGTAAAGTATGGCTTAAAGAAAATTACCGAACCAATTTGATGCGATTCAACCGGAGTGAAAACTTTTCAACAAAAAAGATGAGAAACATGCGGACAACCACCATTGTTTTTATTACCGGTGCATTTCTGAACAATAGCATTTGGGATGACTGGAGAATTTTTTTCGAAACGAACGGTTACATTACCATAGCTCCGCCATGGCCTTACAAAGACGCTACAACAAGAGAGCTAAGAAGCCGGCACCCGGATACTGCAATTGCCTCCATTGATTTACAACAATTGGTAGGTTATTATTCGGGTATTATAAAACTGTTGCCGGAAAAGGCAATTTTAATCGGGCACTCGGTAGGAGGACTTGTAACACAATTATTGTTGCAGCAGGATCTTGCAGTTGCCGGCATTGTGATCCATTCCGTACCGCCGAAAGGAGTAATGATATTTAAGTTTTCTTTTTTGCTATCTGCGTGGAACTCTTTTGGCTTCTTTACTCCTGTAAAAGATTCGTTCCTGATGTCATTTTCCCAATGGCAATATGCATACACCAACGGCATGTCTTTATCGCGGCAACAATCAGGCTATGAGCAATTCGTCGTACCCGAATCAAAAAGAGTGTTGAGAGATATAGTGAAAGGAATTGCCACCATAGATTTTAAAAGACGTCATGTTCCCTTACTATTTGTGTCAGGCAGTGACGATCACTTTATGCCGGCATCGGTGAATTTTTCAAATTATAAAAACTACCCGCGGAATGGTTCTGTTACCGATTACAGAAATTTTAAAGGAAAAAATCATTTTGTATTAAGACAACCAGGCTGGCAGGAAGAAGCAACATTCATTTTAGACTGGATAAAAAAGCAGGAAGAAAGTTTTTGCTGATATACTTTGCCCCTTGAGGTTTTCATTGAACATGCGGGAGACTACACTTTGCAAAGGATAAATGAGTGAATTTTTAATAAGATGTATTTCAAAATACCCTAAAATTTGACTCTTTTTTAATGATTTAACGAGCGTAAAAAAACGCTGTTCTTTGACCTTAGTAGAAAAATAACTATTTGAAAACTGCAACCTTAATATCTTATCTGGCATGATAACTACAATTTGAATAAGGTAATAAGGTCAGGGCATTTATGCACTTTGTTTCTACTAAGGTTTAAGCAAGACCACTATTTTACCCCTTGCGTAGTATAAGCACTTATAAAATCACCTACCAAAAGATCATGTATTAAACTATAAATGGTTCTTTAAAAATTAAAAACTAATGCAAATGCAAACGCAGTTAAACACTCCCAATTTTTCTACTACTGAAAAAATAAGTGTGCTGAAACATTTCTTTCAACACGATACACAAATCAATCTGGATGACCTGTTAACAAGCTTTTCAGTGCCGGTTAGCAAACAGAGTTTTTTAGTTTTCAAACACAATAAGTATACTACGATACCTATTGGGCATATTGCGTTTTTTTACGTTAAATATGAGTCCTCCGTCATTGTATGTTTCGACCGACAAGAATATTCAGTGAACTATTCGTTAGAACAAATTCAGCAGCTTTTAACCGGTAAACAGTTTTTCAGGCTAAACAGGCAATACCTGATCAACTTCAATGCAATAAAGGAAGTGGAGCATTATTTTGCACGTAAATTATTGGTTAACCTGGCTGTTCCGGTTCCCGAAAAATTACTGGTATCCAAAGAAAAAGCTACCGGCTTTTTAAATTGGCTTGAGAACAGGTAAGTACCGGTTACTTATTATATATCAACTATTGAACATTACTTTATTATTGTACAGAAAGAGCAGTTGAGTTACTTACTCAGCGTTAAGGATAACGGCATTGAAATCCCATCACATTATTTTAATAAAAAAAGCCGGGCTCAACCTGCATGAATGTGGTGGCGGGATTAATTGAAGACCTGGATAGAATATTTTCTATGGAAAATAACGATGGCATTACCATAAAAATTTCATTTGTAAGCAATACGGTTGTTAAGTGGCCTGATTTAGCAACAGCATTCTTTGTAAGAAGTGTATGAATAACTTTTAGGTAGAAAGGCTAACAATCTAATATTTGCCGGGTTTCCATTATCAATGCCTGCATCAGTTCTGTTGCCCTGGTATGTTTTAAATTAACAGCGTTTTGTCCCGACCAGAAATTGATCATACCTGTTTTACCCTGGGCCAGGGCAGCCGCTCTTAATGGGCCCATTAAACGGGTTTGCAACGGAAACGGAAGTACCTCCATTTCATACTTTATTTCTTCGGATATCCGGTTTCGAATCAACCTGCCCATTCTGCCGGTTAGTGATTTGGAAAGTACAGTATATTTTGTTTCGGCTGAAAAAAGTGTGGCCTTATGTGCGGGTGTTGCATTGGATTCATCCGTAACTAAAAAAGCAGTTCCAACCTGTGCTGCATCTGCACCTAATGTAAGCGCAGCCGCAACGCCTTTACCATCAGCAATACCGCCTGCTGCAATAATGGGCGTTTTTATTTTTGCCTTCAACTGCTGAATAAGGGAGAATAAACCATGTAAAGATTCATTAGCAGGTTTTAAAAATGAGGGCCGGTGCCCACCGGCTTCAAACCCGGCCGCAACAATTGCATCTACTTTTGCATCCTCCAGGGCCATGGCTTCATCAAGTGTGGTAGCTGCCCCTACGGTTTTAATACCAAGCCTCCGGGTTTCGCGAAGTATTTCTTTGGATGGAATTCCAAATATGAAACTGAATACTGCAGGCCTGATTTGAAAAATCACTTCAACCTGTTGGGCAAATCTGGAAGGTATATGAGGATCCAAATCCGGCAGGGGAATATTTAGCGCATCAAAGTAAGGTTTAAATAACAGCTTTATTTTTTCAAGGCTTTCAACAGGATAATCAATTAAGCTTTCATCAACATCCGACACCCACAAATTGATATTGTAGGGCTTGTCTGTTTTCGTTTTGATCAACCTGTCGGCTTCCAGTATCTCATCGGGGCTAAGTGTGTAGGCTCCAAAGCTGCCCAGCCCGCCGGCGTTTGATACCGCGGCTAATAATTCGGGGGTTGAAAACCCGCCACCCATTGGGCCCTGCAATATCGGGTATCCTATCCCGAACAATTCAGTTATCCTGGTTTGGTTCCACATACTGTTAAACTTTTACGTTGGTTAATAACTTATTGATGATGACCCATTCCCCATTTATTTTACAGAGGGAAAGCAGGTCGTAATAATTAAATTCAAACAAAGGCACGCGAGCCTTTGCAATGGCTATAGAATTAATAATTTCTAAACTCAATATTTCCATGCGAAAAGTTTCATTCAGTTCAAGCGGACTTTTGCGGTTTTTAACACCTTCAAGGTATTGATCAACTGTTTTAAAATAAGGTTGGCCGTTAACATCACCGGTAACCAATGCCTGTGAATGAAATACCCTGCGAAGCATTTCTATATCGCCGTTAAAAATGCCATTAAAGTAATTTGACAATACGGCTGTTATAGCCGCTGCATTATCTGAATAATTGTTCATCTTGTTTGTTTTTTAGAAAGGTATGCTCCGGATATCCCTGTCCATTGCATACCTGTAAAATATTAAAGACTTTTTATAGACTATTACGCAGCACGGTGCCCGGAAACATGGCCACCATCCAAGTTAATGATTTCGCCCGTGATAAAGTTACTGCCCGCCAGGTACAGCGCCAGTTCAGCCACATCCTGTGTTTCACCAATGCGGTTCAATAAATGTAGCCCGGCAAGAGTGTCTGCATTGGCTACACCCGTCTTAGCCTGGAGCGGACTCCGGATAATACCCGGCGCTATTCCATTTACCCGAATGTTATTCAAACCAAACTCAGTTGCCAATTGCCTGGTTAATGCATGAATACCGCCTTTGCTCGAGATAGGTGCTGTAGCCGGGAAACCACCTATTGCGTGGTCAACTAATACCGAACCAATATTGATAATAGAACCTTCGCCCTGTTTCAACATTTGTTTGATGGCCGCCTGGCTGGTAAAATAAGTTCCTTTTAAATTAATACTTAAGAAACGATCGAGATAAGCTTCATCCACTTCCAAAAAAGATTTTGGCTCAAAGATGCCTGCATTATTCACCAAAATGTCCACAGCACCAAAACGCTTCACAGCCGTATCAACAAGCAATTGCCCTGTTGATGGTTTGCTGATATCACCGGTCACCATTGCCAGCCGGTCGTGATGACCAAGCTCATTAAATGTTGCCGTTAAATTACTTTCATTGGTGGAATTAATAATCACATTATGTCCGTGCTGCAAAAATAAGGCGGCAATAGATTTGCCAATTCCTGTTGATGCACCGGTTATGATTGAAGTTTGCTTTTTCATTTTAATGTTTTTTTTATTGATGATTGTTTTTAGCAGTGATCCCTTTTTCCCGAAGCACAGATGTTTGTTCGCCTGCATAGCCCCAGTCATCGGTATCTATTTCCTGTATCACCACATGGGTAAGTTTCGGGTCTTTATCCAAAACATCTGTGATCAGTTTGGTAACCCCTGCAATCAGGATTTGCTTTTGCTCACGGGTGACACCTTCGCGGGTTACCTCTATTTTTATGTATGGCATGGTGGTTAGTTTAATTGTTGAGTACTGCGGTTAAATTCACATTCAAATCAAAGTCATTGTAGATTAACGTGTCACCCAGGTTCTGGAAGAAATTGCCTGAACGAAATTTGATGTCGTATTTGGTACGATCAATGACTATTTTACCGGAAGCAGTTGCCACATCATCTGCTACTTGCACTGTTGCTTCAAAGCTTACCGGGTGGGTGATCCCTTTAATAGTCAGGTCGCCGGTTAACTGGTAGCGGTTACCATTCAGCTGCTCCGCATGGGTAATAATAAAGGAGGCTTCGGGGAAACGTTCGATTGCAAAAAAATCTTCCGAAAAAAGGTGACCTGCAAACTGGGCATTAGTAGCCGGATCTGTAATGTCAAGTATTTTAATAGAAGACGTGTCGATAATAAAATTTCCGCCGCTGAGTTTATGATCGTTCAGCGAAAGTGTTCCTGCGGTAATGGCAATTGTTCCATTATGCGATCCGGTCACTTTTTTACCGGTCCATTCGATGTTGCTTTGTGCACCAACGATTTTAAAGTTTGTTGTTGTCATTTTTAGTTTTTTTAATTTTTTAATAATTTGATGACACAAAGCTCGGAATAGCTTTGCAGGTGGTTACGTGATGTACATCACATTCTTAAGGCATCTCAAAAAATCTTTTTTTTGTTTTATCTCATCCTTTATTCCACTGCCCCGAAAAATACGGGGACTTCCACAAAAGAGCGGAAAGGAAGGTTGTCAGAGATGCCATTAATAACTACTTGTGGGAATTGTACAGCCTGCTGAGGGTTTCCCTGGATACACCAAGATAGGAAGCTACCAGGTGTTTGGGAACGAGGTTATAAAGCTGAGGGTATAGCGTCATCAGTTCTTCATAGCGGGCACGTGTATCATTGTTCATTAATGACAATAATCTTTTTTGTGAAGCTATGTATCCCCTGTTGGTACGCCAGCGAAAAAAGCGTTCTACCTGGTGCAACTCGCTGCATATTTTTTCACGATCACTATTGGAAATACAAAGTACTTCTGCATCGGTGATACAGTCGATATTGATAGTGGCGCTTGTTTGGTTATAGAGCGCACAATAGTCAGAAGTCCACCAGGTGGGCATCGCAAATTGAAGGATGTACATTTTGATTTCATCGTTGATGAAAAAGGCTTTTAAACAGCCGGCAATCACAAAGTATTCGCAGTCTACCTTCTGACCTTCACTGATTACCGACTGCCCTTTCCTGTACGTTTTAGATTCAAAATGGGAAAAAAAATAGTCGAACTGCTCATCGGTCAACATGGCTGTTTTGGTGACATGCTGTTTTAATATTTCTTTCGCTTCCATCTTCATGATTAGTATGATTGTATGCAGTACTGTGTTTTGATACAGTTTACTTACAGGCTCCAAATATCTGAAATCTAACCGTTTTATCCAATAAAAATGCACTTTATTCCCGCTTGATAATATCAGCTTAAGACCGCTATCCGGTGTATCCATACTCATTTATCCAGGGCAGGGCTTGTTTGGCGAATTGCAAGGTGGGCTTTGAATTATAGAGGACCGGGATAACTGAATCACCGCATTCGTAGTTGTACTTTTTTTCATCGTTTAAATTTTTAATTGCTTTAATTATGGTTGTAAATGTATTTCCAGTCAGTACCGTAATCCAAGTAAGAAATGGCCGTAGCAGACTATGTTGATCGTCATCCTGCCAAATTGAAACCTGAAATTTTGCCGGCCTGTAAAAGCGCCCCACTTCTTCAACAATACCGGCTGATGGTTGGCAATCATCACCTCAGCTGGTGGAGTTTGAAACCAAAATAATTGAACATTTTTATCCTTGCGAACGGGCTTCAATAAATAACACCTGGCTATTGATCAGGCGGCAGTTTTCGCAAAGGGTTGCCAACCATTAAAAGGTTGGCAACCCTTTGCAGAAAAAATTTCAAGTTCAAAAATGGCTGACCCGGAAGCGGATTAGTCCGGCTAAAACCTTTGCTACTTGACTTCAGATTGTTATAGTAATAGTTTTGGGGAAATAAATGAAAGGCAAAATGAAAAATAACGGGAACAACATCTATAGTGCAAACAGTAAACCTGCACCTGGTATTCATTTTATCCATACCGGTGCCACACATCTTAATAGCATACCGCTTATTATTCATTACAGGGGCAGCATCATCCTGCTGCTTAATAGCCATCAACATACATTCTAACAATACAAATTTTTTAAAACTACAGTATATGGTAATGTTTAACCGGTTTAAAAATCTACTGACCGCAGCGATATTGATGGCCACATCCGGATGCCGGACCACTTCCCTGGCCGACAACAATAAAATACAACAAGATATGACACTGCCAACCTTTCAACTATCCACGCAGCACGAGCTGTCATCTCTCAGCAATGCCAGCGGATGGCTCAATACCAAACCCTTGAAGTCTGCTGACCTGAAAGGGAAAGTAGTGCTTATCAACTTCTGTACTTATAGCTGTATCAATTGGATTCGCACCCTACCCTATGTTCGCTCCTGGGCGGCTAAATACCAGGATCGGGGGTTGGTGGTAATTGGTGTGCATACTCCTGAGTTTGGGTTCGAGCAAAACATAGAGAATGTTCGCAGTGCTATAAAAGACAGGAAGGTTGATTACCCGATTGCACTGGATAATGACTATACAATATGGAATGCTTTCAACAACGCATATTGGCCGGCGCTATACTTTATCGATGCAAAAGGGCAACTCCGTCATCAGCAGTTTGGTGAGGGTGGCTATGAACAATCCGAAAAAATAATTCAACAATTACTGGCCGAGGCAGGTGTGAAAGATATGGATCAACCACTGGCTTCGGTATATGGTGAAGGTGCAGAAGCTGCTGCTGATTGGAACAGTTTACAATCGGGCGAAAATTATTTGGGCTATGAACGCACACAGCAATTCTCGTCGCCCGGCAATGCCAGGCCGGGCAGAAATTATAGCTATAAGGCCCCGGAGAAATTGATGCTGAATGAATGGGCGCTTTCCGGGGACTGGAAAATGAAAAAACAATCCATAGAACTGAATACAGCAAACGGGCGAATCCTGTACCGCTTTCATGCAAGGGACCTTCACCTGGTAATGGGTGCTGGAACACATACAACCCTGGTAAAATTCCGTGTATTGATTGATGGCAAGCCACCTGCAGCTGCACATGGATCAGATATCGACGAACAAGGCTATGGCGTTTTGAGCGAACACCGGTTGTATCAATTGATCCGGCAACCGGACAGCATCATTGACCGGCAATTTGAGATAGAATTTTTCGGTTCGGGCGTGGAGGCATTTGCATTCACGTTTGGCTAAGCGAAAATAAAAGTTTTTCAAATATTGAATTACATCCTCGTTATCGCCATATCAATAAACAGCTTATTGTGTAGGTTGATAACACAGCGAATTTCTAAAACAAAATAAATACAATCCAAAACAGAAAGAGATGTCAAAAGAAATTAAATATAACCGCCGTCATTTTTTAAGCAGTGCGGCCGTAGCGTTTGCTGCAGCAGAATTATCTTCGATTGGTTTTGCAAGTGCACAAGCCAATTCAATTTATCCGGTCGGCGCCACTTCAACCAGGGGTAGCATCAACAGAACATTTAATACAATAAAGCAGGTTGATGCCGGTGTACTAAACATAGGTTATGCAGAAGCTGGCCCCGCCGACGGCCCGCCGGTAATTTTGCTGCATGGCTGGCCCTATGATATTCACAGCTTTGCTGACGTTACGCCATTGCTGGTGTCGGCGGGTTATCGTGTGATCGTTCCACACCTTCGGGGATTTGGCACAACAACATTTCTTTCAACTGAAACAATCCGGAACGGACAGCAATCAGCCGTTGCTGTAGATATCATTGCATTGATGGATGCGCTTAAAATTGGTAAGGCAATCATCGCGGGTTTTGATTGGGGAGCGAGAACCGCCAACATTATGGCTGCACTCTGGCCTGACCGCTGCAAGGCGCTTATTGCTGTGAGTGGTTACCTGATCGGCAACCAGGAAGCCGGCAGGATGCCATTGCCTCCAAAAGCTGAATTGCAATGGTGGTATCAATTTTATTTTGCAACAGAACGAGGCAGGCAGGGTTACGAAAAATATCGGGATGAGTTTGCAAAACTCATCTGGCAGATTGCATCACCTACCTGGAATTTTGATGATGCTACTTTTAACCGAACGGCAGCATCCCTGAAAAACGTGGATCATGTTGCTATCGTAATTCATAATTACCGCTGGCGGCTTGGACTGGCTGAAGGAGAATCGAAATATAACGACCTGGAAAAGTGGCTTGCTGAAGGTCTGCTCATTACTGTCCCCACCATTACCATTGAAGGGGACGCCAATGGTGCACCGCATCCCGACGCCAGTTCTTATGCGAAGAAATTCACTGGAAAATATTCTCATATTATTTTGAAGGGCATCGGGCACAATCCACCCCAGGAAGCTCCGGGAGCTTTTGCAAAAGCAATTATAGAGGTAGATACTTACTAAGCAAACTGTTAGAGACCTTACTGCCAAATTCAAATTTTTTATGTTCTTTGCCCTTAGAATAACATTTTACATGGGGCTCATGAAGACTGTAAATCTTATTGCTGTCTCCGTGCTTTTGAGAAAGGCCCCTTTGGTACAATTTAAGAGCCGGAAGATACCTTCCCGGGCTCATTAGTGGAAGCTTTCGGACAATTTCCCGCACCAGTCTTCCTGCTATGATTTGTATTTTCTTATCAGCTTTACGAGCTGCTTTAGCTCCATATTTTGTACCCTTAAAGCGTTGCAAATTATTAAGCTTCTTAATGCCTCTTGTGTACGATTGACGTAAGTCTATTGATTCCTTATCGGCTATTATCCAGCATTTTTTGATACTCTTTTTATACGATTTATCATCAGTCAGTTGGATAGGTTATATTTTTTCATGAACCGTAGAATCAACACTTACAACAATAAGATCATCGTCATTTCCAGGAGGTTCGTTTACGCGAATGCTTTCTTTTAAAATTAATTCGACACCAGGCTCGCCAATGCGTTGTCGAAATGCAACCAGTTCGGTTGGTACGCAGGGAATGTTTGGCTGAAAATGCTGTTCTCCACTAAAATACTAAAAGTAATTATTTTCTGACCAATGCTCTACCAGCATTTCATCAATAAGGTTACGGACATGTTTTAATATTAGCAATGAGACCATAAGCCGGATTGTCTTGGCTGGCTTACCCATTTTTTCATTGTAATGCTTTTTAAAAGCATCGTCAAAAAATTTCCAATTTATAGTATTGGCTAATTGATACAAGGGATGTTTTTGATCAAGTTGATCTGCCAGACCAGAAAACAACCCTAACTGCGGGGTGTGTTTTTGGAACGAAAGCATTTCCCAAATTGCAAGGTTTTTGACGAATTTGCAAATATCTTGCAACTATTCTTCTAACAATTCTATACCTAACAAATACTGGTAAACCTTTAAAACTTTCTGAGGGCCGACTATCTAATCTAGCTGTGTAAGGTAAAATAAAGACAAGTAGAGTTCTTCTTAAATCAGGTTATTTATAGTCCAGGGAATCGACTGAAAAAGGAAAAACCTGCCACAAGAGCGGGATTTAACTAAATTAAAGTGGCCCCTACAGACTTGGTATAAATTTAAAACGCAAACATGAAAAAGGTTTCGAGTTCATTTTATAACGGCGCCGGATATGGCACTTTCTAAGTGATTGATTTAGCCCGATTCAACGTAAATCACACTTCATCCATGGCTTGATTGAAACGAGACACGCATTTTTTGTGATAATGACATCGATTAATATGCTGATACCATACAAGGTCATTAATGGCTTACCTGATAAAATCCAGGTTTTCCGTAATGCGGGTGCCATCTTTAATAAAGGCTTCCCTATAATTACGGATCCTCCTTTTTGCCTCTTCCAAATCAATATTGTTCAGGTTGATATTGAGGAGGTCGATGAACCAGGGAAGTTTTTCTTCGCTGTGAATGTAGGCAATGGCTATTTCTTTGGAAATGGGTAAGGTGGTAGTTTTCGATATATCAAAAACATCCTTACTGTCGGCGCTTAATAATTTTTCATACTCCTCTTCCAGTAATTTTTCAAATAACGAAATTGAAAAAGCATCTCCTGCTTTGGTTCCTGTTGGTGCATCATCATCAGTAAGTATGGCTCCTTTGTGAACCCATTCCCAAAGAATGCTCAATCGTATTTCGCCGGTCGCCATATCTTCCATTAAATACAGGATATCATCATTGCCAAAAAAATCGGCAGGTTTCAATGCCGCCGCCTGCATTCCCTGCCCGAAAGCATTTCCGTATTGCAAGGCAACACTTAACAGGTTGCGTGCCCCACGGATCGTGGTAGGTGCTTTTTCAATCAGTATGAGACCGGCTGCATCCTGCTGTGTATAGGTGAGCGCCGGAAATTCCCTTCCCAGTTGATTAGCGGCACCTGCCTTTTCCCATACCGGCCTAACAATGTTTACCATTTTCCAATGTGCTACCCATTTTCCACTTGCCCCCTCCCGTTGTTCCCGTTCTGCGCCGGCAACTGCCTTCTTCATACTGGCGGCAACACCTTCTGCTGATCCTACCGGAATATTGGGCTCCATACCACCTTGCCACAATGCAAAGTTCCCGTTGATATCAGGTGTATTTACAGCGCATCGCACCCGGTTTTCATAATTACGCATGTAACCATAAGTCATAGTTATTGCTTCTATATCCGGGTTGACGAAATCCTTATTCCAGGCCATCGCATCGGCTACACTGTTAATGTAATCCCACCGGCCGGTGTTGTATCCTACAAAATGTTTCCCCAATGCGGCCCTGATTTCCATTAACTGGTGGGTAGCCTCCAGTTGCTCTACCAGCACATATACTTTAATGGTTCCGGTGGAAAGCCCCAGATGATCTTCCAGTGCAATAATCAGATCGTTCCATAAGGCGGCTTCACCTGCCGTTTGAATTTTAGGCAAATACAACACAATGGACGATCCTGCTTTTTGCAATGCCTGGTAATTGTTTACAACATATAAGGTAAGGTCAACAATGGATGCAGCCATGGCAACACCATTGCCATCACGGATATGCCGGTCATCGAGGTGCAGGCCACGTGCCCGGAATATTTTGGTGGTAAAACTTAATTGTGCTTCCCAATTGGAAACAATATCATGACCAAAGAAACTCATTGACCAACGGTTCATTTCGGCTGCTACGATTTCAGCAACTTTTAAAAACTCCGGATCTTTTTTGATGGCCAGTTTTAAATTGCGCTGGTTATCGAGCGACATGGTCTTTACCTGGCCCAACGCATCCTCACCATCAAACATCCAGCCATCAGCACCCGAAAGTAAGGCATACGCAACATTGCGGATACTGCTTTCAAGCGAAGCGTTGGGTTTGGCTGCCGGCCCTGTTCCCTGTATCCATTGCCGTTGCAAATCTGCCGGAATAACTGCCCCTTCAAATTTACCATCCCTGGCATCCTGCACCTTGATGTTGGTTCGGGGAATATAACTTTCAGGGTCTAAAAATGTAATTAGCTTTTGATGCTGCTGACGTTCTGCCCTTCTCTTAATCCGGGCATCCATCGCCTCCTTAATGTCATTGTTGAAATGAGCAAGTGCAGTAATGGCTGACAGCACTTCAGGGGTATAGACATCGCTGTACCTTTCGCCAAGGTTATCATTTATTTTAAAAGAGGTTATCATAAAAATTAATGGTGTTTGTTAGTGGTTATTTGATGATAAAAACGGTCATGGTTAAGGGCCCATGAGCACCCAATACAAGGGCCTGTTCAATGTCGGCGGTTTTAGAAGGGCCTCCTATGAAGCCGCCAAAACCATAGTTTCCAGCCCCGATTATTTCATACGCTTCATGAAGGGTTGGTACAATTTTTTCCGCATGAATCACTACAGCCAGGTGTTGGCAAATATAAGGTATGATGCGTTGCCCCATCAGTTCCTCCGTAAGCCAAACTGCTCCATTCTCCGCAACAGAAAAATGGGCGGTAATAATGGCCAGTTCTACATCTTCATACAAATGTGGATCAACGGATGATGAAATTAATTCAAAACGATCCCCCAGCTCATTCAAGGTAGTTACGATGCGTTTGTTACTATCAAAATGTTCATCAATCAACGACTTTACTTCGGCCATATTCTCCACCAAAAATGTGGTGCCTCCGATAGACCTGAAAACGTCCATGTATTTTTGTACGGTATTATGGGGATCGCCTTTAAAAATGGACACATCTGGTAATTGCGATAATGGTGGTTGGTTATTTAATACCGCTTCCAATATTTTTTCTCTGCTGGTCATTTGATGATGATTAAATGGAGTGTTCAATTAATGGTTGATGATGGCATTGCTTACTTTTTTTCGTCCTTCCCTTTTTGCCCGTTTTTTTGATACCACTCCGCAAATGATTCACTTGATCCTTCCGGCATATCCCGTTGCTTAAACCATGGATTCAATTTATTATTTACCACAAACGGGATGTTTTGCAAAAACCATCTTCCTGCCCTGCCTGCGGTGTTAAACGAATTGGGGGAAGAAAGCGTCCAGGCCATGGTCTTCATACTCAACGCTTTTGTATTGGCTGCATAGCCCTCTTTCACAATCACCTGCCTCCATTTATACAACTGCTCATGAATATTGATTTTAACCGGGCAAACATTGCTACACGATCCGCAAAGGGTAGACGCAAATGGGAGGTCTGCATGTTTTTTCATATCCAGGTTAGGGGCCAGGATAGCACCGATCGGACCCGAGATCGTATTCTGATAACTGAGGCCTCCACTCTTTCTATAAACAGGACAGGTATTCATACAGCCACCGCATTTAATACATTTTAAAGAGTCCCTGAAATCTGCCCGGCCCAACTGGCGTGTCCTTCCAGCATCTACCAGTATCAAATGCATCTCCTGCCCTGCACGTGGCTTTTTATAATGGCTCGAATAAATGGTGATCGGCTGACCGGTGGCGCTTCTTGCAAGCAATCTTAAAAATATAGCGAGGTGTTTTTTTTCGGGTATCAGTTTTTCGAGCCCCATCGATGCGATCTGTACCTGAGAGAGATGGGCTCCCATATCCGCATTCCCTTCATTGGTGCATACCACATACTCGCCTGTTTCAGCAACTGCGAAATTGACGCCGGTAAGTGCGCCCCGCCTGGTAAGAAATACATTGCGCAAATGTTTGCGGGCAACCC
>JANPIJ010000403.1:0-8051 GCA_031424955.1 Ferruginibacter sp.
CAGGCACTTATTTCCCTAACCCACGCAATAAGGTTGGTATGGGAAGCTAGACCTGACACTCAATGGCCGGTATTAATTTATGCCAGGCGAAAAAATTTAGGAATTTTGGAGGGGTCGAGTTGTTGAGCAGACCCTATTTAAATTAGCCCGGTAATCATAAAAAGGATTTGTTGAATTGGCAGCAGAATTAGTTGAATGAAATGTTGGGGTGAAAAGAATTAAATTTGAACAGTTAAAAATCAACACATGTATATCAAGCAACTGGAAATAAAAAATATCCGGGCAATCAAATCCTTTAGCATGCAATTTGAAAACCCTGCCGGCTGGCACGTGCTGATAGGCGACAACGGAGCGGGAAAATCCAGTATCATCCGATCTCTTGCTTTAATGCTCATAGGCCCGGAAGAAATAGCCGGAATAAAACCAAACTGGAATAACTGGTTGCAGTGGAAAGCGAAAGATGGGAGTGTAGAAGTTGAAATAGAACGTGCCGGGAGTATCGATTTACCGGGCGGCACCACCGCTGGCAGCATCAAATTTAAAACGGCGCTAAAATGGAAACGAAAAGAAGCCAATCATGTAATTCTTGATGAAAAGGGTAGGCCAAAGAACCCTGCAACCAATACCATTTGGAGTGGCAAAGCGGGCTGGTTTTCTGCCGGCTATGGTCCATTCAGGAGATTTACAGGGGGTAGCTATGAAATGGAAAAAGTGTTTGAAAATCCAAGCTATAGCCGGTTGGCTTCGCATCTCTCCCTTTTTGGCGAAGATGTGGCACTTACAGAAGCCACCAAATGGATGATGAATCTTCGTTTTCAGACATTGGAAAAAAAGGTCAAGCATAATTTACTGGATGATTTAAAAAAACTAATTAACTCTAATGAGTTCCTGCCACATGGATCGCGGTTAAAAAGCGTTAGTTCTGACGGGGTAATTTTTGTGGATGGAAACGGTGCCGAAATTTCAGTTACTCAAATGAGTGATGGATATCGCTCCATTTTAAGTTTAACTTTTGAATTGATCAGGCAGCTAATCCGGGTGTATGGCGACGAGAAAGTTTTTAGCCAGGTTAGAAAGGGTAAAATGCAAATTGATTTGCCGGGTGTGGTTTTAATTGATGAAGTAGATGCCCACCTGCATCCTACCTGGCAAACAAGAATCGGTCAATGGTTTATTCAATACTTTCCAAACATTCAGTTTATTGTTACTACGCACAGCCCACTGGTATGCAGGGCCTGCGAACATGGAAGTATCTGGAGACTGGCTTCCCCGGGCAGTAATATTAAATCAGCGGAAATAACCGGAACGGATAAAAATAAATTGATTTTTGGAAATGTGTTAGATGCTTACGGAACAGAAGTTTTTGGTAAAGCAGTTACCATATCAAAAGAGGGGAACGACAAAAGAAACCGGTTGGGAGAATTAAACATCAAATCATTAATGGGTGAAAAAGTTAATCAGCAGGAGTTGTCTGATTTAAAAGATATTTTCCCAACTGAAAAACTGAAATTAAAATGATTGAGTTAAGAAAGGATATTAAACCATCCCAGCCTAACCTGGATAAATTGCAGGGCTTTCAGGATGAAATTGACGCACTGGCAACTTTTGCTGAAAAAAGTGCAAAGGCAAAAAATATGTTTTCTAAAAAGAATACCAGGGCAAACAAAGTTTTTCAGGATGTAAAAAAATGTTTAACCGGTATGTGCAACAGCACCAGAAGATGTGTGTATTGTGAAGATTCGTTGGGTGATGAAGTAGAGCATATTTATCCAAAAGATATTTATCCTGATAAGTGTTTTAACTGGGATAATTATGTGTATGCCTGCGGGCCATGCAATGGACCAAAAAATAATAAGTTCGCAGTTTTTAAAAGTTCGGATGGAAAATTTACTGAAGTAAATCCATCAAGGGGCAATGCTGCTTCAAAACCACCCAAAGGAGAAGCAGTTCTGATTAATCCGAGGATAGAAAACCCCTTAAGGTTTGCAATCCTGGATTTGGCGGGAACATTTAAGTTTTTTCCGCTGCCAGGTTTGGATGCAAAGGATAATAAAAAAACCGAATACACTTACAACGATGTTTTAAGGCTGAACCATGAGGAACGGGAACCTTTAAGACAGGCAAGAGAAAACGCATATTCCATGTATAAAGCCCGGCTGTTTGAATATGTAACCAGGAAAAAAGCACAAGCCACATTACAGAAACTCGATAAAATGAAAGAGGCTTTACTAAAAGAAAGTCACCCGACAGTGTGGAAGGAAATGCAACGGTATTACAACGATAATCTTTTAAATGCGGTAGATACAGAATTGAAAACACTTTTTGATGAAGCGCCTGAAGCGTTGGCCTGGTAAACTATTAATTTTTTAAAATAAAAGAAGTATCTTTTTATTGAATCATTCTGAAACTACTTATAAAACAGGGCAAAATACAAACCCAATGAGCAAGATTAAAATAAAATATTTCGGTCCAATCAACGAAGGTTATCTGGAAGATGACGGGTTTATGGACATAAAAAAGGTTACAGTGTTTATAGGGAACCAGGGAAGTGGCAAGAGTACTGTGGCAAAAGTTATTTCGACTTTAGTATGGATTGAAAAAGCATTGAACAGAGGAGACATCGATACTTTTCATCTTACAAAAGCAGATTTTTTTGACCTTTTTGAATATCAACGTATTCATAATTATTTTAGAGAGGAAACTATAATCGAGTATTTTGGAGACAGAGCATCAATTAAGTTTAATAATAAGCAGGCACATCCGGAATTTCAGTTAATAGAGGATTCGCATTACGACGTGCCCCAAATCATGTATGTACCTGCTGAAAGGAATTTTCTAAGTACTGTTCACAATGCTTTTGATGTGAAAGGATTGCCCGGAAGTCTTTTTGAGTTTGCAGAAGAAGTAAAAAAGGCACAGTTTGCTTTGAACGGTAACAAACTTGACCTGCCAGTTTCCGGTTTGCAATTCAGATATGATAAACGAAAAGACGAATCTTATTTGGTTGGTAATGATTATGAAATCAATTTTCTGGAAGCTTCCAGCGGTTATCAGTCACTTGTTCCCTTATATCTGGTAACCAAATTTTTATCTGATTACATCAGTAAAGGAGATAAGACACTTCGGGAACAATTAAGCCCATTACAGAATGTACGCAGGAATAATGAAATCACGGAAATAAGCCTGAATATTTCTTTTTCAGACGAAGAAAAGCAGCGGAAAGTGGCAGCAGTAGAAGCAAAATATTTAAGTAAATGTCTGATAAATATTGTTGAAGAGCCTGAACAGAATTTATTTCCCAGTTCGCAGCAAAAAATCCTGAACAGTTTACTTGAGTTCAATAACATGAACAAATCAAATAAACTGATAATAACAACTCACAGTCCTTATCTAATTAATTATCTAAGCATTGCTATTCAAGGTTCTTACTTGTTTTCGGAGATAGCTAATAAAGGAAATTCTAAAGATTTGTTTAAAAGGCTTGAATCAGTTGTTCCTATCAAAGCAATTGTTTCCGGTGATGATGTTATTGTCTATCAATTGGATGAAGAAAAGGGTGAAATTTCAAAATTAGGCAATACCGAGGGGATACCATCGGATAAGAATTTTCTGAATCAATCGATTCGTCATGGCAATGAAATGTTTGATTCACTTTTAGAAATTGAAGAAGAGTTATGAGTATAAATTTTCTTCGAAATAATTGTGCAGAACCGGTACGCACAGATAAACTTTTTGGGCTTTGTGATAATCAAGACGGCACTAAAGCATATAGTAATACTGATAATGCTGCAATTTGGATTGCGATTGTTAGGAACGATAATTCTATTGAGGTAGTCTTCACTCCCGTGGATAAATGTCTGATTCAAGATTACGAATACATAGGCAGGGGTAGGTGTGATGGCATATTAACGTCAGCACAACATTTATACTTTATTGAGTTAAAAGATCAGCCAAAAAATTGGATAGCCGGTGCCATAGAACAACTTGATTCAACAATTGTCTTTTTTAAAGCAAGTCATGACATTAACCAGTTCAAACATAAAAAAGCTATTGCCTGTAACAAACAACACAAGCATTTTCAAGAAATAGATAATGAATTAAATCTTTCATTTTTTAGAAAACATAAAGTAAGAGTTGATGTACAAGCCGAAATCCTAATTGTATAAATTTTTATACCACTC
This sequence comes from Ferruginibacter sp., assembly GCA_031424955.1. Lineage (GTDB taxonomy): Bacteria > Bacteroidota > Bacteroidia > Chitinophagales > Chitinophagaceae > Ferruginibacter. The sequence continues at coordinate 4,182 of JANPIJ010000403.1, forward strand.
AACAAACGAAATACAGTAGAGCATTTTATCATTCATGATCTACCGGGTATAAACCATCCCACACTTATAGTATATAGAACAAGAAAAGCTATTCTAATTTTTTAAATAACAAATTTCTATTCTTCACCAGTTCCTTGCTCACACTACCCCTCTCATAAGCTAAATGCAGTGCCTGCTGCGATTTATAGCAATTCAAAAAACATATCAGTTACCTTCCCTTTAAACCGGTAGGAAATCATTTACCTGCCAATGATTTATTTGCCTTTAAAATATCCATCAACCAACCTGCTTTTTCCTCGCTTTTCTTTTCAACAAATAATAACTGCCGGCAACAACAACTGCCAGTATGCCCGACAGTAACAGCCAGTTTTCATAATTGCTTTTGGGCAACAGTGTCACCGCACCCGCATCACCCATTAGCACCAATCCGGCCCAGTATGCCGGGGCTTTCATCCTGCCATCGGCCTGCTGTAAATATTGCAGTTTCGCTTGTTGCAATGCCTCGCCGGCGGGTATGTTAGCAGCGAGATTTTCAATAAACTTTTCAGCAATAAAACTTGCTGACTGTTCATCAACGGGCCACAGGCTGGTTAAAATACTTTTGCTGCCTGCATAATTAAAGGCGTGCGCCAGCGAGATCATTCCTTCGCCATCCTGGTAACCAGGTTTGCCCGATTCGCAGGCGGTTAATATGGTAAGATCTGTATTAATATTACAGTTGTAAATATCATATAGAAACAGCGAATTGTTGTCCGTATTACTGTCGGTATTTTTTGAAAATATCAGGCGGGAAAGCTCCGGCTTTTCATTGTTAAATTCAGCATGGGTACCGATGTGTACAATCCTTTTGTTGCCGGCATTTTCCTTAAAAGAACTTTGCGTGGATCCATTATCAATAAAAACTTCCCCACCCAATTTATCCTGCATCTTTTTTACCAGGCTTTGTGTGTAGGGTTGCGGCAGCAAGGTCATATATTGCCGGTCGAGCCGCCCGCTGTCTTTTACGGATTGTTTGTACACCGATTTGTTTTCATCAGAAAAGCCAGGTGCAAAAGCCACGTAATTATTTTTTGATTCCCCTGCGGTATTGTTGCCTGTCATAAACAAACTGTAATGATAGGTAATGCTATGTGATGCAAGCAGGCTACCTTTTACCAGTTCGCTGTATTGGTGAACCGGGGCAGGCGTAAGCAGATCAAAACTTACATTGTACAAAATGCCATCGGGGATGACAATGATATTTTTTGTACGAATATCATTCGCCAGCGGCTTCCACAATGATTCGTACAACTGGTATAAAACTGCCGTGTGACTGTATTCATCTTTAACCGCTGTTTGCAGCAAGTCATTTATTTTTTTTTCAATTCCGGAAGCGTCCAGGTCAATGATCTTTTTACTGCTTTTGTCAAGCACCAATGCATGCAGGCTGCTGTCAATAAAAAAATACCTTACCACGGTTGTAGCAACAGGCATTGAAGCCTGCAGTTGTGGCAAAGATTTAAAAATAGATTCATACCGCATCTTAAAATATACGGGATACTGTATCCTTATTTTATCAAGGTGTTGCTGCCATTTGGTGGTTGCATCCAGGTAAGCATTCATTAAAACGGTGTTGGATCTTTCGCCAATAAGTGATTCCGGAATGGCTGCCTTTAATTTTCTTTCTTCCTCATAAATAGCCGCAGGAAGATTTGAAAACTCAACTGCTTTTTGTTTATCAAGCCTTGCTCTTATACGGTTGTATAAACCAGACTCATGCAGGTTGATGGCCTGGTCAAGGTATTTATCACTATTAGTCAATTGATACAATTCCAGTGCAATCTTTTTTGCAAAGCTGATCAGCTCTCTATTATCCGAAATTAATATGTTGATGCTTTCTTCATCATCAATTAAAAATTTTCTTTTTTCCAACAACTGCAATGCACCGTTCAGCCTGGCTAACACATTTGCAAGATAAATGGTGTCTTTTTTTTGCAGCACCTGGTAACCTGCCTTTTCAATCATCAAAATGGCACGGGGTTTATACAGTTCCATTTTAACCGAGTCAAGCGCAGAGCCGCCGCTCTTTATTTTTTCATTTACAATGGCCAATCCCTTTTTGCCATATTCTGCAGATTGCACATACTGGCCCGTTATAAAATTCACTTCCGAAAGATTGAGCAACTGGTAAAAAACAGCCAACGTATTTTGCTGCTGCACTTTTGATACATAGTCGTATCCCTTTTTTGATTTTGCGATGGCTTTTATATAATCACCGTTTTTTGCATAAAACAAGGCGGCATTATTTAAAAACCCCAGGTACATGTTGCTGTATTCCCCCTGGTACGAAGCTTCGTACAGCGAATCACTTTTTTCATAGCTGGTCGCTGCAGCGCTTATATTTTTCTTAGTCTCATTGGCTAAAGCCAGCGCATAACGGGCATCGGCCTCCCAAAAAATATAATCACCTTCTGCAGCTTTCAGTTTGGCCAGGCCCTTTTCCAGGTATCCAAAAGCTTCGTCATAATTGTGCATGGAGTTAGCTAGCTGCCCGAGTAATATCTCCGAAATAAAAGTACCTGGGTGCCCGGGTTTTAACTGTTGCTCTTTTTGTTGGTAAGAATATAAGAGCAGGTCTTTTGCCTTTTTATAATCGCCAATTTCTTTATAAAAACCGGCCAGGTTGTCCATGGCCTCAAATAAAAATGATTTGGCATCTTCCCTTTTTTGTACCGGGTCATTGCCGGCAATATACAACTGGATATTGCTGATAGCATCCTGCTGCGCCTTTATGGCATCTGTAATTTTTCCATCAGCATCATATAATGCCGACATATTATTCAACACTATTGCAGGCCGGTAATATTTATTGCGTTCGGTAGGTTTTGTTTTTGATAATGACTTCAGCGCTTTATTGTAGAAAAAGGTGGCACTGTCATATTTAGAGGCATACCACATCAGGCTGGCCATTGCATTGTACGACATGTACAATTCTTCACTGTCTGTATTCTTTTCTGTTTCCCTGATGGCGAGTGCCCTGCGATGATGTTGTTTTGAAAGGGCTGCATTCCCCATCCGCTGTGCATATACGCCGAGATTATTTTCAACCTTTGCTATCTCTAATGGAGCGATGGCATACTTCATTGCACCAGTACAGGCATCGTAAGCTTTTTTATCCTCACCCGCCACACCAAAAAATTCGCCTGCTTCCAGATACACTTTTCTCATAGTGATATTAGTGGGCTTTTTTGCAGCGATGCGATTTGTCAAAGCATTGATTGCAGTGGCTGCTTTCTCTGGCCCACCATCCTCCATACCCAGTTTTCCGGCAAGCGGAATATAATATACCAGCGTATCGGTGTTGTCATCTTTTAAAAAAAACTGCACCTGTTGTTCCAGCAATGTTGCTGCCTGTTTAAAGTTTTTTGCTTCAATGGCGGCTTCTATTTCGGCTGCACCTTTCACCCTGTCCTGCGCAAAAATGGGTATCAGTAAAAGGATGATACATAATCCGGCAAGGCTGTATTTGGCAAAATGCATAGCACTATTATTTTAATTGGCTGATTAGTTCACTGCTTTCCGGACGTGCAGATTTTTCAAGATATGGAATGGCTTCTGTTACTTCGCCCTGTTGTAGTAATGCAAGACCGGTGTACCAGCAGGCATCTTTGTAAAATGGTTTTGCGATATCGGTAGCAATTGATTTTAACAGAATAATTGCTACAGCATTGTTACCGTCAGCCTGCTGTGCGGCTCCTAAAAAATAACTCAGCGTATCATTTTGAGGTAATTCAGTTTTAAGTTTGCCCCATTCTTTAATTGCCTTCTTATAATTACCCGTTTTATAGTCTAGCATTGCTTTATTAAAAACGTAATGATCACCGGTGCCCA
>JANPIJ010000404.1:0-9900 GCA_031424955.1 Ferruginibacter sp.
AATATTTCCTAATTATAAATAAAAATTGAACTTAATAATGTGTAAACTATCAGTAAAATACAAAAATATCTTTTTAAAAGTAGTATCAATAACAACGTTATTATTTCTTCTCCTTCTTGATAATGTATATCCTCAGGTAAATACATTTAAAGGAGCTAAAAAAAATACGAACGAGGTAACTTTTTCTACAAAAGACAAATCCCTGCAAAACCTTTATAACCTTGCAGAAAAAAAGGCTGCAGAAAATATAAGAAGTTTTTCACCAACTTATAAAGTATTGGTAGAGGGAGGGGAATACCCTTTTGTATGGGTAGAAACCCAGCCCATGGGCGGTGTTATGTACGCTAAAAGAAATTTGGAAGTAGCGTATAATAACATTGCAATATTTCTACACCACCAGGCAGCATCTGGCCGGATACCTGGCATGATTATACCGATGAATAATAATATTTGGAATTTAACAGACCTGGTGAAAGCAGATGATGATAAGCTGGGTATTTTTTCTGAAACCTTGCAAGGCTTTTTTGTGCCAGGCCCGGCGCTGGAACTCTATTACCTGCTTGATAAAGATACAGCATACTTGAACTTGCTCTATCTGTCTTTTGAAGCGTATGATAACTATCTGTGGCGATTCAGGGATTCGGATGGCGATGGCTGCCTGGAAGCATGGAGCCAAACCGATAGTGGAGAAGATTTTTTAATACGCTATGATTATGCTCCTTTTGTTTGGCCATTCGATTACCCGCCTGTAGAAAAAAATATTCCCAATGATACTAATTTTATCAAAAAATATTGGGCAGGCACAGATTATAAAAAATATACCCACGAAAAGAATCCCATGCCGTTTGAATCAATTGATGTGATGGGTTATTCTTATACCTGCAGAGATGTGCTGGCAAAAATTTCGGCTATAAAAAAAGATGGTAAAGAAACTTATTGGAGAGAAAAAGCAACTGAGGTAGCCAATAAGATGAAAAATTATCTTTGGATACCCGAAAAAAATGCCTACTTCTATCGGGATAAAAACAATGAGTTTTTTAATAGCCTTACACACAACAATCTTAGGGCAATGTATTTTGGAACGATGGAACAAGGCATGGCTGATGGTTTTATAAAGGAACATCTTTTAAATCCGGCAGAGTTTTGGACACCAATTCCACTAACATCAATTGCTGCAAACGATCCTTATTTTAAAAATATTTCTTTCAATAACTGGAGTGGCCAGCCAGAAGGGCTTACCTACCAACGAGCCATTGCAGCACTTGAAAATTATGGTCATGTGGCCGAGGTAACTTTAATAGGTAAAAAATTATTAGGAGCCATTTCTAAAAGCAAAAAATTCACACAACAGTTTGACCCTTTTACAGCCGAACAAAATGGCCGTGATGGCTATGGCCCCACTATTTTATCTGTGTTAGAATATTATGCAAGAATGTATGGGGTATATGCAAAAAATGACACCATGCATTTTAATGGTTTGTATGCAGATAAGCGGTACACTTACCTGCAGAAATTAAATAAGGATGTGTATAAGCTAATTCAACAAAGCGGGATTATTACCGGGTATCTAGATAATAAAGAGCTTTTTAAAAGCACAGCAGGTATAAAAGTAATGACAGATAAGATGGGTACTGTAATTGGCTTTGCTGGTATTGATACACTTGAAAAGAAAGTAAAAATAGTAATTGATAAAAAAAGCTATTCAATTACTATGCAGCCAAATAGTTGGTATAGGATAGATAGTGGTGCAATAAAATTGATAAGTAAAGTGCCTTTTGATTATCCGTACAAGAATTAAATCATGCTATAATTTATCATCAATTTTATTTCATAGCAATGAATCATTCCTGTGTGTCAGGCATGTCCATTAGGCTATATAGTGCAAGTCCTGAAAATGAGATGTAGCGCTTACTGTTATTCCGTTGCACAGCAGCAAAATAAATCGGTTACCCAAAAATACCTTATATAAAACAAACTTTAAATATTGCCATACCCTTAAGCGAACTAAAAAAATCGGATACAGCTAATAATAAATACACCGTAAACAAAGGGGTTTATACCTTACAAATTGGCAGTCATTCTTTAGATAAAAAATTAACTTCAACGGTAGAAATTGAGTAAAATTATTAGATGTTACTAGTAGGAATTGGCAATCCATTAAATTTTTTAAAGAGTAAAGTAATATAGTGCTGTAAAAAAAATGAAGAGGCTGATGGGTAAAATTATCAGCCTTTTTTATGCCCATTCCAAATGCCAATGTAATACTTGATTAATGCCAGTTTACTAGTGATTTAGCATGGCCTATTCATCTAATTTTAGCCTTTGTAAACTTAATTTTTAATATGAAACGATTATTGCCTTTTTGGATGACTATTAAAATATGAGTTTAATTTCGGTGCATGCAATTGCCAAATTTTAGCTAAAAGATGCTAATTCAATACATTCTTAAATTAAGGGTTTGATCTATCTTCATTCTTTGCTGGGTGCTTAATTAACGGTTGCCCACTTAACAAACTATTAGGATATGATTGCGAAAGAAATAGCACATTCGAAATATGTTATTTTAGCTTTAATAACTTCTTTTCTTTTAATAACTACTATTGGATTTTCGCAAAATAGTAAGCATGCTATTGTACAATCTACCAATTCTTTGCGGGGTAGTATTTGCATAAACGGAGTATGGAACTTTAAGCCAATTGCTACCGATGAAGTTTCAATCAATCAAGTTAAAGATTGGGGTACTATAATGGTTCCGGGGGCATGGTTTCAAAATGCCTGGTGGAGTGCTACCCCTACTATAAAAAGAAAAGGTAAGGGTAAAATATGGGAAACAGATTTATCTAATTGCAGTAAAGCCTGGTATGAGACAAAAATTGATATTCCTGCTGATTGGGGTAATGGTGACATACTGCTCAATTTTTCTAAAATTTCTACAGATGCAACTATTTACATTGATCATAATAAAGTAGGTACAATTAATTGGCCGGGCGGCGAAGTTAATATTGGCTCTTATGTGCAGGCGGGCAAGCGTTTTACACTTAGTGTTTTTGTTCTTTCAGTTGCATCTGCCAAAGAAGTGTTCGACCTGATGGGTACTGCTACTGCACAAATTAATGTACGACAATCAAATTTAAGTTCGGCTGGTATTATAGGAGATGTTTTTTTAACAAAAAGGCCAGCTTCCGTTTATATCTCCGATGTATTTGTGCAACCTTCCGTGCGGAAAAAGGAGTTAACTGTAATTGTGGAAGTGAAAGGGATAAACACAGCTAGTAAATTAGATTATTTGGCTTCTGTAATAAATGAAAACGGCGAAATTGAAAAGGCATGGACTGGCACATCACAAGTAATTCATTCCGCCATGCAAACTTTTTCTGTGAGTTTGCCTTGGGGAAACCCCCGTTTATGGGATATAGATGATCCCAATATGTACACATTAAAATTTACAGTTCAGTCTGCGGAACTTAATGATGAATATCAACAGGGTTTTGGATTCAGAGAGTTTTGGGTGGATGGAAAGTTCTTTTTCCTGAATAATAAAAAAATTAATCTGCGACCTATTTCTAATACTCCTGGTAACGGAATGACAGAATTAATTGATGCCAGTTTAAATGGATTGGCAAAGGCAGGATATAATTTCATTGAAATATGGCCACAAGATATTAGTGAACGTGGGCTTCTCCAATATAATGAAGCATTTATTGACCGTACAGATAAAAAGGGTATTTTAATTGCTGCTCCCTTGCCTCCTTCTACTTCCTTTATTATGAATACAGAATGGCAGTATCAATGGAATAAGCCAGGTCTAAAAGAGCAGTGGACTGCAATTATGGAGCCTGAATTAAAACGGTTGAGAAATCACCCTTCTATTGTTATGTGGGGATACAATCCCAATTTTTTTGGACATTCAGATGATCAAAACCCTTTAGTAATTGGAATGAAAAATTGGGCAGATAAAGACCTGTCATTTTTTACAAATGCCAAAGCAGGAGAAGATGCTGTAGCCATTATAAAATCCAAAGATCCTACTCGAATTGTATTTAATCATCATGGCGCATACGTTGGGGATGTACACACACTCAATAATTATTTGAATTTAATTCCACTTCAGGAGCGAATGGATTGGCTGAGCAACTATGCATCTTTTGGAGAGATGCCTTTTATGGCTATTGAATTTGGAACGCCATTGGAAAATACTTTATTAAGGGGGCGTTCTCCTTTTGATGAAAGCATCAAAACTGAACCCTTGTTTTCAGAATACGCAGCTATGTATTTGGGAAAACAAGCATACTCAACAGAAACAAAAGAATACCGACAAGAAATAAAAAAGCATTTTGTAAAAGATCAGGATTATCAAAATTGGCAATTTAATGCTGCTACCAATACCTTGCCTTCTTTTCAGTCTTTGCAATATTTATTTAATACCAGTACATGGCGTACCTGGCGTACATGGGGTATTTCGGGTGGTATGGTACCATGGTCTGATGCACATGGCTGGCGGCGAAAAGAAAATGCGGTAAAAATAAAAATGCCTGCACTTAAGTCAGGTAGAAAAGGGACCTATTTTGATGAGGTAAATGCCGATGATCTTCATTATTATGATAGTACTTTTTGGAATGTGCTTCCCTCTGCAAAAGCATTGATCGCCAACAATCAGGAAACGCTTGCCTGGATAGCCGGAAATGAAAAATCATTTACAGAGCAATCGCATAGCTTTAGGGAAGGGTCGTTAATAACCAAGCAGGTAGTACTTATCAATGATTCAAGAAAGAATCAGATGTATAATTATTCTTATAAAGTAGTACTTAACCAAAAGGTAATTGATACAGGTTCTTCAACTGGCAATATTGGAATAGCTGAATCTTTAAAGCTTCCTTTACACTTTCAATTGCCAATGCAAGCAGCCGGTTTAAAGCAAGATGGAAAGATTGTGCTTTCTGCTACCATTGGTGGAAAAACCCATCAGGATACTTTTAGTTTTAGATCATTTAAAAACCCTAAAAGAAATAATTTGAAAGTGTATTGCTTTGATCCTTTGCATCAAACTGCTACAATGTTACAATCACTCGGGTATGAAGTAATAGACTGGAAAGGTGAAAAGGATATTCCTTTTTTAGTAGTTGGCAGAGAAGCTTTATCAGGTGGATTTTATAACCCATCTTCTTTAAAAAACTTTGTAACAGACGGTGGCAGGTTGTTGATAATGACTCAGAAACCTGAATGGTTTGAAGAAAAAATAGGTTTTAGAACAGCTAAATATTTACCTCGTTTTACTTTTCCAGTCAACAATTTTCATCCAATTTTATCTGGCTTAGATTCAGTTGATCTATGCAACTGGAACGGAGAGAGTACGTTGATAACAGCATATCCTGATTACTTAAATAAGGAAGTAAAAAAAGGTATGTATGGGGTACCTTATTACGGCTGGCACTGGGGCAACAAAGGGGCATTATCAAGTGTAGCAATTGAGAAACCCCACAATTCTGGCTGGAAGTCAATCCTGGAGTGTGAATTTGATTTGGCCTATTCGCCATTAATGGAAATGGATTTAGGAAAGGGAAAAGTGGTATTGTCAACACTGGATTTGGAGGATTATTATGTTAACGAACCTGTAGCAGAAATACTGACTAATCAATTGATAAATTATATCTCCAGCGTACAGCTAGAAGAAAGAAAAAAGGCTGTAATATATATTGGTGATGAAGGCGGGAAGAAGCTGCTTGAATCATTAGGTCTTGATTTTACAAACAGCAAAATTTTACCTGCGGATGCTGAATTATTGGTGTTGGGTAAAGCGGCAAATATTTCTGATATTGAAGTGAAGAATTATCTGTTAGCAGGTGGGAAAATATTGGTATTAAATCAGGATGGGTCATCTGGCTTGTTGAGAGTTACCTACACAAAAAATGAATATGCAACTGGCAGTATTAATATACCAGATTGGCCACAAACCCGTGGGCTTTCAGCATCTGATATGCATTGGAGATCTACGCATGACGCATGGTTGATTAGTAAAGGATGTGAAATAGGGGCTGATGGTTTTTTAGGTAAAATGGAAGTAGGAAAAGGAACTATTATTTTTTGCCAAATTGACCCCGAAAGATTTAAGGCAGATTCTTTAACGTATTTCCGCTTTACAAGATGGAGACAAACACATGCTTTATCAAATATATTGACCAACCTTGGAGCAAGTTTTGCAAGTGATTCAATTTTCTTTAGCAATAAAATTTCGGATAAGTCAATTAACCTTGAAGGCGAATGGAAGGCTAGTTTAGTAAATAAGTTGCCACAAACGCTAAGTGTAGTTGGTGGAAATGAAGATTTGGGTATATCAGCCGCTGCAAAAAAAATGATCACTATTGATGCAGATGAATCTGCCATGGAAAAAGTAAAAGTACCTTCTACTATGGAACGGTATGGACTAAATTGGGCCGATGCAAATGGAGAGGCTGTTTACAGAAAAAAAATTTGGATTGACAAGTCATTGTTAGGTAATGATATGTTGCTGGAATTAGGAGCCATTGATGATTTTGATGAAACTTATTTCAACAGAGAGTTGGTTGGAAAAATTGATAAGACTGTAGAGGGTTATTGGGGTGTAAAAAGGGAATATACCGTACCAGCCAAATTATTAAAAGAAGGTGAAAATGTGATTGCGGTTCGAGTGTTTGACAGGTATGGTGCAGGTGGGTTGTTAGGCTCAGAAGAAGGCATGCAATTAAGGATAAAAATTCCTAAAGTCAGCCCTGGTTTTTATCATCCTGATTACAGGAATGATTTCAAATTAGGAGATAACCCTTATCGATATTTTAGATGGTAGACAAAAGGTGGTGGCATAAGCGCTGTTTTAAAACAAAATCAACAACCGTAAACTCTCCATTAATCCACCTCAGTTTACGCAGGCAACCAGTCCTTTAAATAATGCATGGGTCTATAAAATTGAAGGTTTTGAATAGGCGATATGATGGAAATAAGTTTTGTCAGATTGGTCATCACAGCAAGATGGCTTTTAAAATAGATGACGGTCTAATGCGTGTTAATAAAATAATCAAAGTAGCTGGAAACAGCTAATGAATAAGTAGGTCAAAATATTATTGTGGCAGCAATTGATTTTGAAACACAGTTGGATTGTTACCTGGGCGCCAGTGGTGAAAGCGAGAAGGATTAATGCGTCTCTATCGTAGTTTAAAATATGGCTGATAAATATTTACCTGATTGAAAAAATATTAAACGATAAAAAAATGATTACAAGTATAATAATAAAGCAGGAACTGGTTTTCAACAAACCAAAAGTTTACCTGATTTTCAGATACCTTATGGTTGCTGTGTTTCTTTATAAAGGATCTGTATTTTCTCAAAATAAAGCAGGCGGAATTATAAGGGATTTTGAAAAGTTAATACAGAGCCCCATGCGGCTTCGTTATCAAGAGCCGGTTGATCAGTCTTATTGGGCAGTATATGGAAAAGAAAATGGCTTTGGCGATATGGATGCCAAAGGAAAGGGATGGGTAGAGGCATTGCCTATTGGTAATGGCAAATTGGGCGCAATGGTTTTCGGTAATGTTTATAAAGAGCATCTTCAGCTAAACGAAGAAAGTATTTGGGCAGGGCATCGCCAAAATTTCAATAACCCTAAAGCCTACAATGCATTTTTAAAAGTAAGGCAATTAATTTTCAATGGCAATTTAAGAGAGGCTACCGAATTGGCATCAAAAAACATGCTCGGTACAAGTAACGGTGTAAAATCTTACGAGCCGTTGGGCGATGTTTTTATAGAATTTTCAAAAGATACATCGGTCGCTTTTTCAGGTTATCAGCGTAGCTTAAATATAGACAGTGCTTACAGTTCAGTTAGTTATTTGTTGAATGGCAATCTAATAGAAAGAACTGCTTTTGCATCTTATCCTGATAAGGTTATAGTAATGAAAATTAAATCCCTGATGCCGGATGGAATAAACTGTTCAGTGACATTATCCCGAATTCAAAATGCCGTCACTATTGTAGATCCTTACAGTACAGGCATGTTGATTATGAACGGTCAGCTAACAAGTATAGATACAGCTACCGGTGAAAATTTGGGAGCGCATTTTGAAAGCAGATTAAAGGTTATTAATACAGGCGGAACTGTAACCAGAGAGGGCAATGCTTTAAGAATAGCCGGTGCTAAAGAAATTATTTTATTAATTGCGGCAGCCACAGATTATGGTGGTGAAAATCCAACAGATGTTTGCAAAGCAGTTATTAATAAAGCTTTTTTAAAATCTTATACCCAATTGTTTCACGACCATATAGCGGATTATAGCAGGTTGTTTAAAAGGGTTAACGTAGGAATCTTTGAACAAGAAAATACCGATACACTATCCACTGATGCTTTGCTTCAACAGGCAAAACAAAACGCTGTGATTTCAAATTATTTAGCCACTTTGTTTTTTCAATATGGCAGATATTTATTAATAGCTTCCTCCCGACCGGATGATTTACCCGCTAATCTGCAGGGTATTTGGAACAGGCATATAAATGCGCCCTGGCAAAGTGATTACCATATCAACATCAATCTGCAAATGAATTACTGGCTAGCCGAAACAGCTAATTTGGGTGAGAGTCACCTTTCACTTTTTAACTACATGGATACATTAGCTAGATATGGTGCTGTAACAGCAAAGACACATTATAAATGCAGGGGTTGGGTGGCACACCATTTAAGTGATATTTACGGGTTTACTTCCCCTGCAGATGGCGATGTAGGTGTATGGCCGATGGGTTCGGGTTGGCTTTGCAGGCATTTGTTTGAACACTATCAGTTTACCCTTGATAAAGTTTTTTTAGAGCAACGGGCTTTCCCTTTAATGAAAGGAGCGGCACTTTTTTATCTTGATTATCTGGTAGAGGTTCCTAAAGGTTTGCCAATGGCAGGAATGCTTGTAACTAATCCTTCCCTCTCCCCTGAGAATAAATTTTATAGTCCCAAAGACACTAGTTTCCAATCTATGTTGACATACGGATCTACAATGGATAACCAAATTATAAGGGAGTTATTTAATAATCTGATGCAAGCGATAAAACTTCTTGGAAAAGAAAAAACAGAAGCTGCATTGGTATCGGAACTAAAATATGCACTGGCACTTTTGCCCGAAACCCGTATAAATAAAAGGGATGGACGTATAATGGAATGGGTGGAAGACTATAAGGAAGCGTTCCCCGGCCACAGGCATATTTCTAATTTGTATGGTTTGTATCCGGCTTCAGAAATATCCTGGGCAAACACACCACAATTGGCTGCGGCTGCGGTTAAAACAATTGAAGCAAGGATGGCTGGTTCAACTGTTCAGCAATATGAAGGCACCGGGTGGAGCAGAAGCTGGATTACCAATTTTTATGCCCGCCTGCACAATGCAGAAAATGCTTTTATTAATTACAGCAACCTGATCATAAAATGTGCTGCTCCCAATTTGTTCGACTTGCATCCTCCTTTTCAAATAGATGGAAACTTTGGTGGTACTGCTGCTTTTCTGGAGATGTTGATGCAAAGCCATGAAGGGGGTATTTATTTTTTGCCTGCCTTACCAAAGAAATGGAATAATGGTTTTATAAAAGGCATGAGTGCAAGAGGCGGTTTTACGGTGGATATGAAATGGCAAAACGGTGAAATGGAAAACGCAGTCTTATATTCAAAAACAGCCACTCTATGCAATATTATTACAACCCAAAAAATAAAGGTGAGCACTGCGGATGGCACCAACTGCTCTCTAATAAAAAACAAAACAGGGTACGCTTTTAATACAAAGAAAGGCATGCGCTATGTTGTATTTTTTGTGAAGTAGTATCCTTAATAAAAAGACGAAATAATTAACTATGAAATTATTACTAACAACGATTATTCTGATCTGTGCAATGGAATTG
>JANPIJ010000405.1:0-2626 GCA_031424955.1 Ferruginibacter sp.
GTGATATGTCCATTACCTGAAACATTCGACCGCAATGCAAGTTCACCGATCGCAACATTTTCATTACCTGAATTATTCAATTCCATGGATTGGTGCCCGATCGCTACATTTCTTGACCCGGAATTATTACCCCAAAGCGCCCGGTTTCCAAATGCATTATTGTAATGGCCGGATGCATTAAAGTATAGAGATTGTGCGCCGGTGGCACTATTACCTTCGCCAAAAATATTATTTAACATAGCAAGGCTTCCTGTTGCAGTATTGGAATTACCTGTTGTGTTTTTGAATAATGCCTTGGAGCCAATGCCTGTATTTTGAGAAGAATGGCTGGGAAGGCTGGCCCCTGTTCCGTTGTTAAAAAGGGCTGAGTCACCAATTGCAACCAGCCCGCTCCGGTCGATATTTGAATACAATGCATAAGCACCCATCGCCGTATTTGAAAACCCATTGGTATTGGAATAAAGTGCCTGGAAACCATTGGCAGTATTGCCGGCTCCAAGGATATTTGCATACAAAGTTTTGGAGCCTATTGCTGTATTTGCGGTGCCAAACGGGGGAGAAGCATTGCCAGGATTATTGTGGAACAAGGCCGAATCTCCAACCGCAACAATATAGCTGGAATAATAATTTTCAGCCAGTGCGCCTGCCCCAACAGCTACGTTTGAATTTCCACTGCCACTCCCGGTACTATTACCTATCGCCACATTTGAATTGCCATTGCCAGTACCGGCAAAGTAACCAATGGCTGTATTGTAAGATCCTGTGGAATTCCCATTAAGGGTAAATGAACCAATGGCTGTGTTATTGCTCCCGGTAGTATTGTTTAAAATACCTCCGGCCCCAAACACCGAATTATTACTGCCGGTACTTTTTAAGAAATACATCCCATAAGCGCCAACAACAGTATTATTATCGCCGGAATTATGTTTTTCAAGCGCTGAAGTTCCAACGGCTATATTATATGATCCGCTTTTATTGTTCTTTAAAGCATAATAACCAAAGGCTGAATTATATTTTCCTCCAAATATTGAATCCAATGTTCTGAAACCCATGCCTGTATTGCGGCTTGCAGAATCAATCCTTCCCGAGTTCACATTCCTGATCCTGAAACGAAGCGGAGCGTCATCTAAGGTACCAACAAAATTATTATCATTCGTTCCGCTATTTCCTTTCATCCCCCATACGCCATCAATGCCCAATGCTGATACTACAGCAATCGTCCAGTTGTTTAAAGTGCCGGTATTGGCAGCCGTATTGTCAATTATTTTTAACGTCCAGGTACCATTGGGGTTGATAGTTCCACCACCAATAGCACCAAAAGTTGCTACTGTGGGGGTAATGGCACAAATAGAAGTAGCCATGTCTCCGTAGGGTTTAAATTGTCCCGCAAATGGCGCTGATGCGGAGGAAAGCAGTGCCCCGCCATCTGTGAAAATGGTATTATTTAAGTTGGCGCCTGCCAATGCTGCGGTAGGGGATACCAGGTTGATGATGGCGCCACCCGGTGCTATAAGATAAATACTCAAATCGGCCAGCCGCGGATGGGTAATTTTGATGGTTACGCTAATACTGACCGATTGAACAGCCGCAGCCAAACCCACGAGGCTGTTAGTACTGCTTACACCGCTACAATTAAAGTCGGGTATCGCCTGGGCTGTAGCGTTGGTAACGGCTGAAGGCGGTAGGGGAGGCATTGCAACCAGCAGGTTGCCGGTGGAGTCTGCAAAAACCGGTCGTATGCCAATGCCATTTAGCGCGGCATGTCTAACCGATCCGGTTGTATGCAACTGTGCAGTAGGGGTGTTGGTTCCGATGCCAACATTCTGTGCTGCCGCAGTAACCGCGATGGCTATATAAGCTATCATTAAATGAATCTTTTTCATGACTGTTATTTTATTAAAGGAAGTTTATTTCTCTGGCGTTTGAAGTGTTGGTTCCAATGCCTGTATTTTGTGCGGATACGCTAACCGCTCAAAATAATAAAGGCTAACTGTAATTATTTTTTTTCATAGCTAATATTTTAATTTTCAAGTGTTATTTTAATCACTTTTTATTATAAGCAGGATTTTCTTTGAAACCAGGTACTATATATTATTATCCTCAAATAAAAAATTAAGATGCTTAATATTGGACGCCGCTACGAAGTGATTTTAAAGGGTAGTGCTTGTGTTCGGGAGGTTTTTGGGACGAAGCCTGATACCTGCTCAGTAAACGGTGGATTGGAAATGGTATTGAAGATGGTAAAAACACCTGCTGAACAGTATTACAAATTATGGTTTAGTTTTTGAAATTCAAAGTGGAAAAATGATTTTTTGGATGTCCACAAAATTATCAATCAACTGGGACGCCATTTTATTACCAAAACTTTACTAATGCTTCGGTTCAGGTCAAAAATTGAAAGATCATCGATTTTACAATCTGTTCTTTCAAAGAGAAGTTTATCCCAATTGCAGCTTTTATCTTGATTTTTATCATTAAATTTATTCATGCCATTTTACCACAACTTTACTTACGCGATTGGTAAGCGAAACTGGAAATATATTTTCCTGTTATCTTCATTAGCACACAACGTCAATTGATATTTATAGGTTAAGAAAAATTATCAGTTATCAATTAAAAAATTATC
>JANPIJ010000406.1:0-3735 GCA_031424955.1 Ferruginibacter sp.
CAGTTGGTTAGAATGCCGCCCTGTCACGGCGGAGGTCGCGGGTTCGAGTCCCGTCCGGTCCGCAAAATAGATTCTTTTTTAGATAAAACCCGCTCTTGTAGCGGGTTTATTTTTTTCTATGCTGTTATTTATTCTATAAAAAAGCAAAGCGGCTTTAAATCTTACCTTGTTTTACCTGACTTTATTCGACTTTACTTGTTGACTACATAAATGTACGATTTTGTTAATTTCATAGAACTATAGTGCAGAAGGCTATGTAAAAGCAAAAAAGAAGTGCCTTTCGTACTGCTTTTAGGTGAACCTCATGCTTACAGGAACTGTCTGACATCACTCCCCGGGAAATATACCCTCGACCTTATCCTCACCCTTTTCAATTTTCCATGCTTAATCCGGTTATAAATTGTGGGCATAGTAACTTTAAAAAGGGAAGAAATTTCATGGATTTTATACAAAGGCTTTTCTATCAGCCCAGAAGTTTCTATTACACGAGCTATTATCGATTGTTGCTTTCAGTTTTGCACAAAACAACACAAGGGCTTATACTAATAAAATAAATGCCTTAGTAGGATTAATTTACCTGCAGTTTGCACAAGTACAGATAGAACAGTAATTACAGTTAACGCAGGTACCGTTTGGGTTGCTGCATTTTACGTTTTTGGTCGCCTGGCTCTTTGTTGTTGTCGATTTCATAATTAATATTTTAATTGTTATTTGATAACACAAAAAGAGTTGGAGAACCTAGGTTAGTTGTTACATTACTTTGGGCAAGCGCTGCAACATTTTGGGATTGAATTTTAGCTATTGATTTATAATTTGCCTGTCTTTTATTTTAAATGCCAGGTTTCAATACTTCAGCCATGTTAGAATGCTATTCTAAAATGCCTTATGTCAGTTAAAACGGTGTTCGTTATATAATATCGTTTTGAATAAAATAAGCCGGGTAGATAATAAGACATTATACACAGGAAAAGCCGCCCAATTAAGGAACGGCTGGTGGTGCTTCAGTAGGATTAACTTACCTGCAATTTGCACAAGTACAGGGGGTTCCGCAATTGCAATTAACACAGGTACAATTTGGGTTGCTGCATTTTACATTGTTGGAAGCGTGGCTGTTTGTTGTTGTTAATTTCATCATTTATATTTTAATGTTATTTGTTAATACAAAAGTAGTTGGACAAGGGAAGGGAGTTGTTACATTACTTTGTGAAAGCGTTGTAATATTTTGGGATTGAATGGTTGCTATTGATTTACGGTTTTAAGTTTGATAGTCATATCTGGCAAATGAAGCATGTGAATACAATAGTAATACCTTCTTCATTATTTTTTATATTTTCCTGGCTCAAAATTGATGAACATTGAATGGCGACTCGTTACCGGGAAGTTAATTTAAGTTACCCTGTCCAATTTATTTTCAGGTAATCTTCCTGCCAGCGGTTTAATTTCCAGCGATACACATTTCAGAAATAAAGCAACGAGCCAACAACCTTCAATCCGGATATGAATTTTTTTATTTGATTTTTATTTACGGGTTATTGGTGATGTAAGGTATCCTGGCTTTCTGGTTCTGAGAGGACAGCATAATGTCAAAAACGAACAATCCATTTTTAATAATTTTAAAAAACAACCTTTTTAAATTGAGTGTTGTAAATATTGAGATTAGAAAGCATTAAAGAAATTATGCTCTATCCGGATAAAAAAGCCATTTGGTGCGGTTCTTAATAAACTGCTGCTTAATTGTTTTCTGTAACCGATGTCTATTCTGCTTTGGCTGTTAAAAATCAATTGCATAGACGGGGCAATATCTACATAATATTTCCCTGACCCGGTGTTTACCTGGCCTAAGGTTTCTACCATTAGGTTTATGTTTGTCTGGCGGTAACTGGCATATTCTTTCGGCATCATTAGTTTACCAACTGATAAACTGTAATTAATTGCCTTGCTATTTTTTGTGCCATATATAAATTTATTGCTGTTCCCGTTGTTAAACGCTTTTGCAACTGATATTGCAGAAGACAAAGCAACTTTATGTAACAATTGAGTAGCAACTATACCGGTTTCAAAACCTGTGTTATGGCCATACATATTGATTTCTTCCTGGTGAATATCACTGTTATTAAAACTCATTCTTCCAAAGGCAGCCATACGAAAATGCTTTTGTACTGCATCATTACTTAAGAAACGATACTTGGCATAAAAACTTCCTCCTTCAGGTTTAAGCTGGTTGCTCCGGTTACTGAAAAATGCGTTCCCGCAAATCATTAGTTTTTTTGATACACCGATCCTGATCTCCGGAATAAGGTGGTAGTTTATTTTAAAGGTGTTAGTTTCATCCATGATGGAATTGTCAATCCTGAAACCAATACTTCCGGAAGCCATATTACTGGCTGGTTCTGTCATCGAGAACAATTCCTGCGCTTGACAGGTTATGGAAAGGGAAAATATTCCCATTAAAAGCAGTGTCTTCATTTCTTGAAATTTTATAAATGATATCAACCGGCCAAAGCTTAAAGGGCAACATGATAGGTTTGGGGAGATGAAACGAAAGAAGGATTCTTTTTAAATTCCTTCGGTGACACAAATCCCCGGTCCAGGATTTTTATTTGTTTTACCCCGTTTAAAACATGATCACCGGGATTTACAAAAAGAAATTTTTTATCCCCGAACAGGATAGCCTGGTTATTCTTTACCTTGATATTTTCAAAATGAATATTGGCTACAAAGGAGCAAACAGTAAAGCCTGCCTTTTCAACGCTATTTCTTAATAAGTCAAAATCTATCACACTGTTTGGTTTAAAAGATATCACGAACGTGTATGTCTTAATATCAGCATCTACCATTTGAACAAAGTCGAGCGTTTTTAAGGCCTTGTTTATGGCATTACTGCACATACTGCATGTTAAACCACTTGCCTGCAATGAAACTGTACTAACCTGTGCCCTGGCAGACATTGATATGGCGATAGCTATAAATAGGAAAATCTTTTTCATCTAATTTGTTTTTTTAAATTTTGATCTGTAATCGTTTTTGCAATGCCGGAGCAACCACCCTTGAAAGAGGTAATGAGCTAATCAAACCTGCAGTCAGTAATTTTTAATAGCGGTTGATGCCAGGCATTAACAAAACCACATCGCTACTTTCTTCGACGGTAGTTAATGTGGATTTGGTATTCATTTTCGCTGGCTCCTTTATAATACCTTTAGAAGTAGTGTCATTAGGAAACCTTCCGGTTTCATGATTAAACTCTGCCACCACGTACACCGGAAACATGGCGATTAAGCTAAACACCTGGATTGTGAATGCTAATTTTTTCATCTTTATTTTTTTTAATTGTTATTTGATGATGTAAAGGTATCCCGGCTTTCAGCCTGCCAAAGGACAGGTTGATGTCAAATACGGACATCGTTTAAATGGGAGTAGGAGTTATAAAATAGCAGTTCTGCCCCGGATATTTTTGATTGCATATTGAACGCAGTAATAACGGCATGGGTATACATTCCCAACATTATGATAAAGTGTTTCCGATGCGTAAATGGATTATAACGAAATCATCCGGTGATGCATGGGTATGAAACGTTGGAACTTATTAAATCAGGTGGGCGGCTGAAACATGTTCCAGTGATTATACTTATAATTTCATCCGTTTAAACTGATATAAGAAAGGCTTATTAGCAACATTGAAAAACCTACATAATAAATCGGCCCTTGTTAAATCATTTCAGTGTAAAGGTGATGATC
>JANPIJ010000407.1:0-2643 GCA_031424955.1 Ferruginibacter sp.
CGGGCATGGTGTGGTAAACGATAAAAAAGAATTTTTCCTGGTGCCTTATGATGTAACCCAATTGTACGGCAACGACGAAGCATTGGGGCAAAAAGGGTTGAGTGCAGCCAGCCTGCAACAGTTTTCTAAAGATATCAAAGCGCAAAAACAGTTGTATATTCTGGATGCCTGCCAATCAGCCGGGGCATTGGATAATATTGTGGCGTCACGTGGTGCCGCAGAAGAAAAAGCCATTGCTCAATTGGCCAGGTCAACCGGCACGCATTGGTTGACCGCCTCCGGCAGCAACCAGTTTGCATCAGAGTTTTCTAAACTGGGGCATGGAGCTTTTACATACTGTTTACTGGAAGCGTTTAAGGGAATAACAGATAATGGCGATAAAAAAATCACTGTGAAAGAACTGGACGCATTTCTGCAAAATAAAGTGCCCGAAATAACCCGGCAATACCAGGGCGCTGCACAGTACCCTGCCAGTTATGGCTACGGCAATGATTTCCCGGTTATTCTTTTAAAATAAATAAT
This sequence comes from Ferruginibacter sp., assembly GCA_031424955.1. Classification (GTDB taxonomy): domain Bacteria; phylum Bacteroidota; class Bacteroidia; order Chitinophagales; family Chitinophagaceae; genus Ferruginibacter. Next base: position 523 of record JANPIJ010000407.1, read on the forward strand.
TGGTGCTTTACAATGTTAATAGTATAAACAGGATAGATAAAAAGTTACAACTAATTATGAAATTCAAATTGGTAAAACCGTTTTTCAAATCAGCCATCCTTATGATGATGGTGACGCCATGTTTTTCACAAAAAGAATTCTTTCGGTCGCAACAGGTTTTTAGCAGTGTACAAATGGCAAATTTTTATTCTTCCATTACCATTCATAAAAACCTGGTGCTGTTTAATGCCAATGACCATCACCTGTATGTCTACGATAAAAAAACCGGTTCGCTGCAATGGGCTTATGAAACCAATTATAAATCTTCCATACCGGTTTTTGTGCAGGACAGTATTGTATATGCAGGTATTTATACCAATGAAAAAGAACAAGCTGCGCAGTTTCACCTGGCCAGCGGAAAATTAATCAGGGCCCTGCCTTTTGGCCCCATGGCTACAAGGCCATTTACAAAGGATGGTATACTTTATGGCACGGCTATCTATCATTACGGGTGCATCATCGCTTATGACCTGGTAAAGGATACGGTAATATGGAGTCGCTTTATCGCACATGGATTTTCCAATATGCCCTACTACCAGGAAAATAAAATAATGGCCAGTGTAGAAGCCAACAATTGGGTATCCCTGGGTTATGATGGAGTTTTGCTGGATACAACCTGTACAGTGAAACCTGATTTTTTCGTGGAAGACATTCCCTGTGTTAATAAATTTATAGCACTTTCACACGATGGACTGGAGATAAAAGGAAAACTTGCGGAAGATATTTTTGGGAAGGATTTTGTAGAAACACCGGATATCATTACAACTAAAAATAGTACGGTTATTTTGTTTGATAACAAACTCACCATATTAACCCGCAAGCTCAAAAAAAAGCACCAGGTAGCGGTTACTTCCTTATCGGTTGACCTTGTAGAAAATGATGAAAGTAAATTAATAAAAGCAGATGATGAAAATGTATGGCTACTCTATGGTGATTACCTGCTGCACTACAATCAGATAACCAAAAAATTGGCCAGTGTAACAAACCTTGACAACTGGCAACCGCAGCAGGTTTTGTTGGATGAAGAAAATATCTGGTTAATATCAGGAAAAGACGGATTACTGTATGGGCTCTCCCTTTAACATCATTATGGAGGGCTGTATAGTTTAAAAAAATTGGGGCAATAAAAATACAGCTTTAGCCGAAAATCTTCGTTGGCTAAAGCCTGGAAGAGAAAATTATATTTTATCACTGCCCTAAGGAGCAATTCAGTTGGTGTGCTGAACTTTATAATATTGACCATGGGTGTCATCTAAAATCAATGAAAAAGAAAAGTTGCCGCTAAATAGATGGGGAAATTGTAAATAGTTTTTCTAATAAATAAAATGAATCCAACAAACCGTTTCCAGGACGAAAACAAAGTACTTGCTCATTTCAATGATGAAGTGTGGGTGGTGTGCAGTGCCTGTTCAAAGAAAGCCATTGTAAAAATGGATGCAACCGAAAAAACGGCCCGTTTATATTGCGTGCATTGCGGATACAATAAAGAAGTTTCCACCGTGATTGGAAAAGCCGGGAATTTAAAAATGAGTGCGCATCTTTATTTTGACGCTGAATTATGGTTGACTGACAATTTTAAAAATGAATTATTTTGGGCCTTCAATAACAAGCACCTCGAATATTTAGAACGTTACATTAGCGCCGGTTTAAGGGAACATAAAGACCGAACTCATTTTACACTGCTCGAGAAACTTCCAAAGTTTTATCATGAAGCTAAAAACAGAAACGCCCTGTTAAAGATCATACAAAAACTAAAAATAAATAACTTTAAAAACAAGTATTGAATGATACTGCACTCTTTTTATTTCAGCGGTAATGAAAAGAGTCTCCGGTAATAATATGGGCCAAATGTTACCTGCATCAATTTTAATGATGGCTAAAGCTTCATAGTTGAATAAAGTACTATTGTTTCAAACGAAGGGCAACCTGTACTCAGTATAGATTATTTTAAAAGCATTACTTAGCCGCTGATCATTCACTCATTTAATATAGTTTGGAGATTCGTATTCCTTCCCATATGCTATGATTATTTTAATAGTTCGTTCAACTTCAACAAACAAATAAGGGTTTACAAAAAATCCC
>JANPIJ010000408.1:0-38528 GCA_031424955.1 Ferruginibacter sp.
CTTTTAAAAGCAATGGTAGTAACAACCTGGCACAGGAAAGCTTAGCTGCAAGCACACGCCTCATTCCTGCGCTTGGGGATGGCCAAAAACTCTCAACAACCTTGCTACCAGGTTTGCGCCAATGGTGGGATTGCCAAATCACTTCTTCTGCACTACACTTAAAAATACAATAGTAGTAACAACCTGGCACAGGAAAGCTTAGCTGCAAGCACACGCCTCATTCCTGCGCCTGGGGACCTGTGGACTCTTTTTGTTGTATGGCACAAACATGGACAACCCACAATACCTTTGCTACCAGGCTTTTGCCAATGGGGCATTGCCAACTCACTTCATCTGCACTAAACTTTTAAAAGCAATGGTAGTAACAACCCGGCACAGGAAGGCATTGCTGCAAAACCTACGCCTCATTCCTGCGCCTGGGGAGGTACAGGTAAGCTTATTTGAATTTGCCAGAATTTTTGCATAGCAATATTGGTTGTATAAAACCTTTGAGCACTTTTTGTTGTATGGCACAAGCATGGACAACCCACAATACCTTTGCTACCAGGCTTGCGCCAATGGTGGGATTGCCATATCACTTCTTCTGCACTACACTTAAAAATACAATAGCAGTAACAACCCGGCACAGGAAGGCTTTGCTGCAGAAACCACGCCTCATTCCTGCGCCTGGGGGATTTCAGATTTTTTTTCATGATGTTAGATAAAGCATCAGTAAGCGCCTTCCCACAATAGCCGGACTGAGAACAAAACTGCCTTTTAGGTTTTGTCCGATGAGCTGTATATGCTAATGGTTTAAAACTACAAAAATATAGATGGCAGTCGTTTTCATCTGCACTAAACTTTTAAAAGCAATGGTAGTAACAACCCGTCACAGGAAGGCATTGCCGCAAAACCTACGCCTCATTCCTGCGCCTGGGAGACTAAACTTTTAAAAGCAATGGTAGTAACAACCTGGCACAGGAGGAAGGCATTGCTGCAAAACCCGCACCTCATTCCTGCGCCTGGGTGAGCCTTGGGAAATTTTAGGTTCATGCCGTTGTGCGACTATTCATCAGTAAGTAATCGTTATCCCGGCCCCTACTCCCATATCACTGTCGTAATGCGAGGAGAGGGAAACATATTTGGTAAGTACATAACGTAAACCAGCCATGTATTCCCTGTCACTGTTCCAGTTAACATTGAGGCGCATGCGACTGGTGAGTGGTATGTCTTCCCGGCCTAATTGCAAACGAAGTTTACCATCTGTATCTATCCTTGCATCGGCCCGCAGCAACATAGGTAACGTGTATGCTACCCCAAAGCAAACCACTGCTCTCTTATCCTTTGTGTTCAACTGGTTAAATAAATTCTTTTCCGGTTCTGAATCCTTCCTATAACGCCAGTCAAAACCTACGTATGGCATCAGCCATTGGTTTCTGCCTATCAGCCTGCCGATATGCGTTTCGCTTTCAAAGCCTTTCCGGTTATTGATCCCCAGCCGCCATTCACTTTGTATCATCCAGCGGGTATTGGAATACATTACCTCCCCGTCACTTCCATTGCTTTCCATCCCCACCTTTGCTGAAAAATAAAAACGCCTGTCATCCTGGTACACTTTTTTCAAAGCCTGCCTGGCATCGGGTAACTGCGGATTGGGTGGCGAGTTTTCATAACTGAAAATCCTTCCCATACCAGCCATCATGTGGTATAAAATATGACAATGAAAATACCAGTCCCCGTATTTTTCCGAAGCATGAAATTCAATGGTATCGGTTTCCATCGGCATAATATCCAGCACGGTTTTCAAAGGTGCATAGTCTCCCTGCCCGTTCAGTGTTCTGAAGAAATGGCCATGCAGGTGCATGGGGTGCCGCATCATCGAATTGTTATATAAAATGATGCGGATGTTTTCTCCCTGCTTTATTAATATTTTGTCCGATTCAGAGATGGTTTTATTATTCAGGGTCCATACATACCGGTTCATATTCCCGGTTAATTCAAATCTCATTTCCCGAAGCGGGCCGGCAGGCAACACAGTCTTTTGCGGTGCCTTCAGCATAGCATAATTTAGTGTTACCATGGCCTTATTACTATCCACTATTTCGGGATACATCACCATGTTCATATCCATTTGCTGCAGGCTCATATTCATACCCATGTCATTCATGCTACCATCCATATTCATCATGCCGTTCATCATCTTCATCCCTTCAAAATATTTAAGCCGGGGCATCGCTCCCATCGCATGTTTGGTTCCATTGCCCAGCCACAGGGAAGTACTTCTCGTCCTGTCTTCCGAAGTGGCCAGCAATTCATAACTGTCATCTGCCGGGATCGTAACAACTACATCATAGGTTTCAGAAACACCCACAATAAACCTGTCTACTTCCACTGGTTCTACTGTAGCTCCGTCATTGGCAACCACGCTCATTTTACCACCTGCAAACTGTACCCAAAAATAAGTGGATGCACTGCCATTGATCACCCTTAACCTCACTTTATCTCCTGCTTTATATTGCGGATGTTCTTCCGCGATTTTGCCATTAGTAAACAACCGGTCATAGTACACATCACTCACATCCATTGCCATCATTCGCTTCCATTCATTGGCGACTTTTATGCCCAGTTTTTTTTCCCGGATGGCCTGGAAATAATTTTGTGTAGCCCCTTTTTTGATGGCATACCAGTCTGTGGCATAATGTAAGGAACGTTCTACCTGGCCGGGATTTTCATTCGTCCAGTCGCTTAGCAATACCACCTGCTCCGGCATGGCGGGCTGTTGCTTTTCATGCATTACAATGGCCCCGTACATACCGCTCTGTTCCTGCAACATGGTATGCGAATGGTACCAGTAAGTGCCATGTTGTACAATGGGAAATTTAAATGTATGGGTTGAATTTCCTAAGATGGGAGCAGTAGTTAAATAAGAAACACCATCCTGTTCGTTGGGCAGGATGATACCATGCCAGTGAATGGAAGTTTCCATGTGCATGAGGTTGTGGACATGAATTTCAGCGGTGTCACCTTCTATAAAATTCAGCGTAGGGCCAGGTATTGTGCCATTGATGGCAACTGCATTAACGTCTTTCACGGTATAGTTTACAACGGTATCTGTTACATACAAATGATAAATTACCTTGTTACCTGCCCTGGTTACAAAGGGCGCTTTTCCATCCTTCGTGTTCATCCCTCCATCCATTGCCATATGTTGTGTATGGGCGTTAAAAAAAATACCCAAAAATATACACAGGATAAAAATTGATTTCATTTTATTCGTTGATTAAAATAATTTGATACCAGTTGTTGAAGTTTTAATAAGCACTCATCTTTGTGGTATTAACTACTGACGGGAATTGCTGGTTAGAAATGCTACACCGACAGTTTTATTGAATTGTTTCCTTTACACTTCCACAGGTAAGCATACTGTTGCCATAATATGGATTTTTAACTGCCTTTTCTGCACTGAGCCAGTACACTTTTTTCATGGGGCAATAGTCTACATATACTTCTTTGGCCGATAGCTTTGCGGCTTTTGCCAGGCTGATCATATTGTTGGATAAGGCTGCAAACAGTTCCCGTTGCTTATTGATTTCTTTACTGCCGGCAATGAGGCTTCCGTCTGCAGCCAGTTTGTCCTTCAGTTGCAAGAATGATTTTTGTTCCGGTGAAATAAGGGTGCCGGCATCTACTGCATTGATTGCTTTTACGAATTGAGCGGCGCCTGATCCCGCTTTGATTGCATCTCCCGCTACCAGTGCATTTTTAATATTGTAATATTCATTTAGCAGGAAAGAAAGTCTAACATCTTCCTGGGCATTTACAGCAGTTGTCAGTATAAGCAAACACGTTGCAATAGAAAATATTTTTTTCATGTTGATTGATTTTATGATACAAAGATACCTGCGGGATACCCGCGGATTGTTATATAATTAAAGGGATCTGTTATATAATTTTAAGCGGTTTACTATTTAAAAAAAGCCGGGACAATGCCCGGCTCTTAACAATCAATCCATCCAATTGTCCTTAATCAATCAAAACTGCCTTGTATCCTGCCTTTTCAACAGATGCGATAATAGCTTTTGCCGGTACAGCTTCACTTGTTGAAACTGTTAACACTTTATCCGGATTTTCCGTATCTACCTGCCAGTTATCCTTCCCGGCTTCATCATTTAAAAATGGCGTAACAGTAGCTACGCAGCCGGAGCATTTAATATTTGTTTTAAATTTTAATGTTTCCATTGTATGTTTTTTGTTTATCGTTTATTGTTTATTGCTTATTGTGCTTTTATTGCCCATTGTCAATTGTTCATCGCCTGTTCCACAACCTGGTAGCCCATCTTTTCAATTGCTGCGGCCAATGCCTGTGCCGATGTTTTGGTTTCGTCAATGTTTACGGCGGCGCTGCCAACTGCTATATCAACCAATGTGGCGCCTTCCTGTTGGGCGATGATGTTTTTTATTACCATTACGCAGTGCTGCCCTCCCATGCCGCTTATTTTAAATGTGTGCTTTTCCATATATTTTAATTTTTGTTGTAAAATTATTATTCCAATCATCCCTGCTTGTTATACCATCCAGGGAAATGTTTATACAATTTCCGCATCAGCCTGATGCAAGGTGTCGCGAACTTTACCAAGCGTCTTATAAAAGATTGTATGACTTTTAAATGTTTGCATCCCTGTTAATACCCCCCACCCGGGGTTCAGTTAAAGCTTTGAAAATTTCAATCTTAAACTATTACTCACCACACTCACGCTGCTCAATGCCATAGCGGCGCCTGCTATCATGGGATCAAGTAAAAATCCGTTAACCGGGAACAACACACCGGCTGCAATTGGAATGCCAATGAGGTTGTAGATGAACGCCCAGAATAAATTTTGGCGAATGGTGCGAACTGTTTTCCGTGACAGGCTCAACGCCCTTGGTATGCTGTTGAGATCAGAAGTTATCAACGTCATCTTTGCCACGTCCATTGCAATATCACTCCCCTTCCCCATGGCAATACTTACATCAGCCTGTGCCAGTGCATGACTGTCGTTGATGCCATCACCCACCATCGCAACAATTTTACCCTGTTGCTGCAATTCTCTTACAAAGGCGGCTTTATCTGCAGGAAGTACTTCCGCTTTAAAATATTGCAATCCTACTTCTTTTGCAATAGCAGCGGCAGTTTGCCCGTTATCTCCTGTGAGCATATACACTTCAATTCCCTGCTGCTGCAAATTTTGGATGGCCTCTTTGGAACTGGCCTTTACCTGGTCAGCAATTGCAATAATAGCCACTACCTTGTTTGCTGCAGCAAATGATACGACCGTTTTTGCCTGTTGCTGCAACCTGCTTATTTGTTCACCCATTTTTTCATCCAATACCACCCCGTTTTCCACCAACAATGCTGCGTTTCCAACCAAATACTGTTGATCATTGTAAACTGCCAATACTCCTTTACCGGTAATACTTTCAATTTTATTTAAAATGACCGGGCTGATGTATTCTGTTTTCGGTTGCTTCACCACCGCTTCTGCCAACGGGTGTTCTGATTGCAGCTCGATGGCGAGCAGTATTGATTTTAAGATGGCTGCATTTTCTTCATCACTAAAAATCATTTCACTAACCGTTGGCCTGCCTTCGGTGATGGTGCCCGTTTTATCCAGGATGACGGCATTTACTTTATGCGCCAGTTCCAGGCTTTCCGCATCTTTAATTAAAATATTATTTTCTGCACCTTTGCCTACACCCACCATGATTGCTGTAGGCGTAGCCAAACCAAGTGCACATGGACAGGCAATAACCAACACCGTAACTGCTGTTAACAAGGCATGGGTAAAGGCATCTTCTGCGCCCCATATCATCCATACTGTAAACGTGAGTATCGATATACCAATCACGATGGGAACAAAAATACCTGCAATTTTATCTACCAGTTTTTGAACCGGTGCTTTGCTGCCCTGTGCCTCCTGTACCATTTTAATGATCTGCGCCAGCAAAGTTTCGGCACCCACTTTTTCCGCCTTAAACCGGAAACTTCCTTTTTGGTTGATTGTGCCTGCGAATACCTTTTCTCCGGTCTGCTTTTCTACTGCCATCGGCTCCCCGGTTATCATACTTTCATCCACGTAAGAATTGCCACCGGTAACCAATCCATCTACGGGGATTTTTTCACCGGGCTTCACCAGCAATTCATCATTCAATTTTACCTGGCTTACCGGGATCTCCTTTGTTTGATTATTCTCCAGCAAGAGCGTAACCGTTTTTGGCTGCAGTCCCATTAATTTTTTTATGGCAGCAGTGGTATTTGATTTTGCTTTTTCTTCCAGCAGTTTCCCCAAAGATATAAATGCAATTACCACTGCTGCGGCTTCAAAATATACATGGGCATGTAACCCTCTTGCATGCCAGAATGCGGGAAAGAATGTATTGAACACGCTAAACAACCAGGCAATACCGGTACTCAAGGCAACGAGTGTATCCATATTGGATTTACCATGGCGGGCCTGCTTAAATGCATTGATGAAAAAACTGCGGCCAAAATAAAAAACTACGGGTGTCGCCAGCACCATCATGATATAATTGGCATAGGGCATATCCATGAAAAACATTCCGATGATAACAACGGGCAATGATAGCACGGATGCCCCTATAGTACGCATACGGATGGCTGTATACTGCCTTTGCCGGGCTGCTTCCTTAATTGCTTCCTTATTTTCTTTTTCAATTACAATGTCATAGCCGATAGAACGAACGGTGGCCTGCAGGATTTCCGGTGTTGCAATGGAAGGATCATACGCTACCCATGCATCCTGGTTGGCAAAATTTACGCCTGCATCTCTTACCCCGTTTACTGATTTCAGCATTGATTCCACACTTATTGCGCAGGCGGCACAGGTCATTTCCAATACCGGGAAGGTTTCTTTGATGAAGCTACCCGTTTGTTTGGGTTCTTTGATTAAAATTGTACTACTACTAATCAATTCCTTTTCCATAAAATTTTGTTTGTACAAAGCTACTGTGGATACAAGCCGCTGTTGTTACATAATTCGGATGCGATTGTATATAATTATCTGATTTTGATACAGGAGACTTTATTTGCAGGAACGTGATTTTATAAAAGAAAATTTTTGATTGGCAGACAGGAAAAAAAACAGCAATTGACATACAAGAAAACTCCATGTAAACATCTTTTCTTTTTTGTGCCTTTTGCGCTTCAGGCAACAGTATGAAAAACTGGCACTGAACTACTGAAAACCCGGAAAGGAATTCAATGAACAAATAGGAAAAATATTTGGAAACGGGTTGGTTGTTGCTTCATTATAAAGTTTACACCGTTTAAAAAAGTAAACTTTATAATCGCTCTCGTCCTGTTTAACCTGGTAAGTATAAAAGGATACTTACCAATTTTATAGCGATGGGTTTTGAGCTACTCTAATGTAAGATATACCTACACCTTATCCAGTGGCTTGCGTTTATTTTCTTTCAGCTGTTTAAAATGCGAGGGAGTAAGACCGGTTATTTTTTTAAATTGTTGCGAAAGGTGTTGTACGCTGCTATAGCCCATTTCGTATGCAATTTCACTCAGGCTTTTTTCATCATACATCAATAATTCTTTTACTTTTTCTATCCGCTGGAGGATAACATATTTTTCAATGGTGATCCCTTCTACCGAAGAAAAAAGGGCAGACAGGTAATGATAATCCAGGCCGGATTTTTCCTGTAAAATGGCCGATAACTTGAAGTTAAATTCATCGGCATCCTTCCCGTGAATAAGCGATACAATTATATTTTTAACGCCTTCTACTATTTTGGATTTCTTATCATCCAGTAGTTCAAACCCACTGCTTAAGAGTTGCTCCCGCAAACTTTGGAGTATGGCTTCAGATGGCTGCTCAGTCAGTTCCACCTGGCCAAGCCGGATATTTTTATACCCAAGGCCAAGTCCATCTAACTGGCCCCTCACTGCCATGATACAACGATCACAAACCATATTTTTAATGTGCAGTAACATATAACGTTCTGTATTTAAGTAAAGGTATCCGAAGAATCCGCTTAGTCAAATATTTAGTTGACCGTAACTGGTAATAGCAACATTCATCACTTGCCAACTGAAAGGTACCAAAGCCGGGATTTGTTTTGGCAGTTTGTATTTGCACTGTTCAAAAAACTCCTTTTCATCGCTGGTGTTATAATCCTGAGTAACCGGGCTTATTTTTTTTCTTTTTTCAAAAATAACCTTGCCATTTCAAGTTCAGGCCTGTTTGCGTTGGGTGAACTTGCAATGGCCAGCAATTGGTCGTAATAATGGGTGGCTTTTTCATTGTTCTTTATTTTTTCGCTGGCTAATCCTGCACCATACACACCATTAAACCGGTTGGGGTGTTTTTTTAAATCTGCTTCATAAGCTGCCAATGCTTCGGCTGGTTTATTTAATTGCAGTAACATATCGGCCAATAATTCCTTTGCCGGTATTACTTCGCCCGGTGTAACGGGACTCTTCTCCGTTTTATCTTCCATATCGGCCGCCATATTCATTTGTTGCAATGCGTCTTTCCTGTTTCCTTCTTCAAACAGTATCCATGCTTCACCGCTTTTTATTTGTATCATTACCTGGTTGGCTTTATAAGGGTCTTTTTTAGCTACCAATGTATCATAAGCCCTGTATAAATTTTTTAATTCAGTCCGGGCGGAATTATTATCCCCCATATGCACAGATCCCAATAGCCTGGCAAAATGGACAATGGCTTTTTGCCAGGGGAAATTATCCCATGGCAATGTTTTTGGGAGCAGCTCAAGATTTGCAGCCTCTTTCCACATCTTATTTTCGAGGAAGTAGCGGGCGGGAATAGCCGCAAAGGCATACGCAACTTTGAAGTTCACCGGGTAAACTTCCCGGATGGTTTTAAGATAATCATACTGTTGTTTTGCCAGGCCATTCTCCCCCTTTTGCAGGTAGCCATAAACGAGATAATCCAGGCCATGCAGTTCCTCGTCCCAATGCCCGCTGATGCCCGCATTTTCAGCATAACACTTTGCAGCCGAAACAGAGGAAAGGTTAGATTGAATACATTCATCCCAGAGCCCCAGTCTTGTAAAAATATGTGAAGGCATGTGCAGTGCATGTGCAGAAGATGGCGCAATGGAGGCATATTTCCTGGCTGCCGGCAGGGCCAGTGCTGCAAGTTCAGGATAATCATAGCTATGAATAATATAGTGTACAATACCCGGATGATTGGGTTCGTTGGGATATAAGGCATTTAAAATTGCGCCGGCTTTTTTTTGATTAACAAAAGATTTATCTGCAGGATCTGCCGTTCCATCCAATGTTAAGGCATAAAATATTGCAGCTTCTTTATCGTTTGGATATTTCCGGTAAACTTCTTCCATCGCCTTCCGGAAGCGGAGCGAACGGGTCAGGTGGTCAATCGTATTCCAGTCGTTATAGAACGATGCAACGGCGTTAATATAGTCTGTTTCTCTTGTTGATTTTTGTGTTAAAGTTTGTGCAACGGAGATTGCGTTGTTTCCTTTCTCCAGTTCAGCCGCCGCCGGTGGAGCCGGCCATACCTGGTGGTAGTTGCACATTGCCACGCCCCAGTAAGCCATGGCACAATCCGGGTTTGAATCAATAATTTTTGCAAATACTTTTTCGGCCTCATCGTATTCAAATGAATGCAGCAGGGCCATGGCAAGATTAAAATCTTTTTTTACTTCCCCGGAACAGGATGTTTCAAAATCAACAGCGCCAAATTGTTTATCCGCTGGTCCGCATAAAACGACTGCTCCACGCTTAAGGTCGATTGCCCGGATAACCTCATTTGAAGGAACGTTCTTTTTACTATTACAGGACAAGCCGATCCATACATACAACGGCAGAAACAACCAATGCGCAGTATGAAATAATATTTTCATGATGTTAAAAATTATTGAACCAGACTTAATAAAATTGGTACAAACAAATTGGCAAGGCTAAGGTATTACAATAAAAATTTGGCAGGATAAATTCTTATAAAAAAAAAGGCGTACCGGGAAAGGCGAAAACCGCTTTCTCCTTTTATAAAAAACTGAATTGGCTGCTATGGATGAATACTACTTACCTGTAGGTGTTATTTCGACCAATCATTCAACCGAATGAAACCCGGGTACCACACTATAAAGCGGTTGTTTTACAGAACAGGCGGGTAATTCCCGGCAAATATTTTTTAGCGATAAATGGCCGGTAAGTGTTAAGGGAATGGATAAAAGGTACAGTATGTTAGCCACGGTTTTTAGTGCAGCCAGGCGGGGATTTATCACCTGGGCAGCATGGCCTCAGTGAACCAGAAATTATCAATGGATGCTATTATTTTTTGCAATCCTTCATATTCAAAAGGCTTGGTGATAAAGCAGCTTGCATGGTTTGAATAGGCATTCAGAATATCTTTTTCGGCAGAAGAAGTGCTAAGCATCAATACGGGGATATGTTTTAGCTGTTCACTTGATTTAATAAACTGCAACACTTCAAACCCATTTTTTACAGGTAGGTTAATATCCAAAAAAATAAGATCAGGTAAGTATTCTTTACTGAAAGCGGCATTTTTATTTAGTGTATTGATTGCCTGCATTCCATCCCTGGCAATACTGACTTCATGTACGGCTGCGCATTCCCGCAATGCCTCCCTTATCAGGAAAATATCCCCCGCATTATCTTCCACTAATAATATATGCAGTTGCCTCATTGTCTTTAACCTGGTTTTCTTAGCGTAAAATAAAATGTACTCCCACAGCCTTCCTCCGATTGCAGCCATATCTTTCCACCCCTGCTTTCAATGATTTTTTTTGTAATGGCCAGCCCCATCCCGGTGCCGGCATAGGCTTCCCTGGTATGCAGGCGCTGGAATATCAGAAAAATCTTATCAAAATACTGCCTGCTGACACCAATGCCATTATCCGAAATTGCAAATTGCCATTCCAACTCTGTTTCAGTTGCGGTAATACCAATCACGGCAGGAATATCTTTCCTGGTATACTTTAAGGCATTGCCGATTAAATTTTGAAATACTTGCCGGATGGTAGTTTTATACGTATAAATAACCGGGAGGGAATCGGCCAATATAACAGCGGATTTGTCCTGGATTTGCTTGCGAAACAAGATGCGGATATCATTTACCATTTCATTCAGGTCAATGGCCGCCTGCGAATCTTCTTTCCTGCCTACTCTTGAAAACTCGAGCAGGTCGAGTATGATCTGCCGCATCCGGTTTGCCCCGTCCACCGCATAATGAATATATTGTTTCCCAGTATCATCAATAACAGCGGAATATTTTTTATCTATCAGGGTTAGAAAACTAGTCACCATTCGCAACGGCTCCTGCAAATCGTGAGAAGCCACATAAGCAAACTGCTCCAGGTCTGCATTGGATTCTGCCAGTTCCCTGGCTTGCTTTTGAAGGGTTTTGTTCAATTCCTTTAAATGAATTTCGGAAAGTTTACGATCTGTAATATCTTTCCCCACTGCAAAAATCAATTCTTCTTCCTGGATACGGGATGAAGTCCAGGCGATCCATTTTGTATCACCGGATTGAGTGATGTACCTGTTTTCTGTGTAATAGTTAACCTGGCTCTCCCGGATTTGCTGTATAGAATCATTTGTTCTTGCTTTGTCATCCGGGTGGATAAAATCAATTAATGGAACAGCCTTTAGTTCGGCTTCCGTATATTGAAGCAGGTCGCATCCTGCGGGATTAATTTTTAGAAAATAACCATTCAGTCCAACTATGCAAACAAGATCAGGCGCAAAGCGGATGATTTGATTCAACTCCTGTTCCACCTGTTTGCGCTTTATTTCGGCACCCATGTGCAGTCCTAAATTTTCAAACAACCCAGTTAGGTGAGCCGCTATTTTTTCTTTTTTATTGATCCCCAATACAAATGTGCCGATAACTTCATCATTATAGATAATGGGCAGCCCGTACATGGTTTGCAACCCGGTTTTTTTAGCATCATCCAGCCCTTCAATATTTTTTTCCCCGCACAATTCCTGGCAAAATTGCATTGTCTTTTTCTCCCAGGCAATACCCGGAAGGCATTCGCCTTTTGCAAAGCTTTTAACACCGCAACCTTTACTGTAGAAATGCTGTAATTCATTTGAGGATGAATAAGCCGCAACCCGGTTAATTCTTTGGCGGTCTTTGGCGATCAGCCATATTTCCCCCATATCAATATCAGCAAAAGTTACCAGCCGGGTCAATACATCCTGTAATAATTCATTTAGCGTTTCGGTACCGCCAAATAGCCGGCTGATTTCGGCTATCAGCATTTTTTGCAGTTCCTCATTTTTACGTTGGGTAATATCCTTTTCAATGGATATCCAATGGGTAAACCAACCTTTTTCGTCTGCAACAGGACTGATAGAGAAATTGATCCAGAATTCTTCCCCGTTCTTTTTGTAATTGATGATAGTTATTTCACAGGGTTCCCATTTTTTTATAGATTCACCTAACCTTTTTAATGCCTCCATATCCGATTTGGGGCCCTGTAGTATTTTGGGTGTTTTTCCTGCTATTTCTGCCAGAGTATATCCGGTCATAATGGTAAACGCTTCATTCACATACACGATCCGGTGGCCATTTTTATCAAAGGGTTCAGCTTCAGTGATCATTACTGAGTCTGTTGTATTGGTAATTACTGACTCCAGTAATTTGAGGTGGTGCTCTTCCTTTTTGTGTACCGAAATATCCCAGTTTATACCTGTCATCCGGATGGCATTCCCTTCGTTATCCCTTTCAACAGTACCACCGGCTTTTATGTAGTGAAAGGATCCATCGCCCCATATTACCCTAAATTCGGTATTGTATTCTTTTTCACCGTTAATGGCTAAGTGAATCTCGTTTTCAATCCTCTCTTTGTCTTCCGGATGCAGGCACATCAGCCATGCCTCATATACCGATCCGAATTGCCCTGAGGTAGTATTATATAACTGGTACATTCCTGCATCCCAGGTAAGTTGATCAGTGGCCATATCCCAATCCCAGATGCCAATTCCCGATCCGCTGGTAGCCAGTTGAAGCCTGGCTGCCAGCTTATTTATTTCTTCCCTGGCAGCAAGCTCTATCGCTTGTTTTTCCTGCTGAATTTTTAAACCCTTAACATTACCATCATATTGTTCCAAAGAACTCTGCACCGCTGCAGGAAGCCGCTGCAAAGCATCTTTTAATATGTAATCACCGGCGCCTGCTTTTATTGCACTTACTGCAAATTCCTGCGAAGTATTACCACTTACCAGTATAAAGGGTACTTGGATTCCTTTTTCTTGTACAATTTTAAGCGCTTCCAGCGAATTAAATGCGGGAAGTGAATGATCTGAAAATATAATATCGGGTATGCTTTCTTCCAGGCTGGCCATAAATTCCGCCCTTGTACTAACCAGCGTTTGTGTGAAAACAATCGCTGCTTTCTCCAGTTCAGCTGCCACCAGGCAGGCATCCCGTTCATCATCTTCTATATGTAAAATCCGGATCGCTTTCATAGACTGGCTTTTTTGTTCCATACCGGATATTTTATCAGCAGCAGGTAAATATTCTTTTTCCCACTTGTTTTATTTAGTTAATTTTTCATATCACGAATGCTTTTTCCCCAGGTTGGGTAAACCCGGTAAGGTAATTTGGATCATCTCCTTTTTATTACTGCAAATGGTGCCAGGAAGGTTTGGTGCCAAAAAGTCGTTATCGGATTTACCGACATTTATTAATAATCCATTATAATTGAATCCTTTATCAGGTATTGGGCACGGTAAAAAAAAATGTGGTTCCTTTATTAACTGCGGACTCTGCAAATACCCGGCCACCCTGTTTTTCAACGATCCGTTTTACGAGGCATAAGCCGAGCCCGGCTCCTTCAAATTTCTCTTTTCTATGCAGGCGCTGAAAAATACCAAATAGCTTAGCCTCGTAAATCATATCAAAACCTACCCCGTTATCCATAATATAATAGATCCTTTCTTTGGAGTCCGTTTTACAGCCTATTTCAATTTCCGGAACCGACGCGGTACGGGAAAACTTTATGGCATTATCCACCAGGTTATGCCAAACATCTTTCAGCAGGTGGCTATCACCCTTACACGGGGGAAGCGGTTTAATAATGATACTATATTTCGAGAGATCATTGGTTGCAGATAATTCCCTCAGGGTATCCTGAACAATTATGTTCATATCTACGCCGGATTGGCTAATCCCGGTCTTTTCCAATTTTGAATACTTCAGCGATGTATCAACCAACCGGTTCATCTGGCTGGCACTCTCCAGCAATATATCAAGGCTGCCATTGGCGGATGCATCCATGGCAGGACCATACTCTTTTTTCAACAAATGAGCATAACGGTTGATAGCCCTCAGTGGTGCCTTCAGATATTGTGAAACTGAAAATGTAAAAGTTTCCATTTCATTATTAACTGCTTCCAGGTTTGTTGATATATGGTTCACTTTACGTTCCAGTTGTTTATTCAATTGCTGCACCTGCTCTGTGTATTGAAATAAAGCATATATGATCAGAATCAGTACCACTAAACAACTAATAATGACAGGGTATGCCAATGCATTATTTTTATTCATCATTTCCGGGAATTTATTTTCCTCACCCCGCATGCTGAGACGAATACTATCAAGGATAGCTGAATTTGTTTTTTGAATAGTGTCTGATAAGTTATCCCGCAGCAGGCCGGATGCAAGATTTAATGCAGCCACCTGGTTACTGTGATCGTACATCCTTTTCACCAGCTGGAAGTATCCGGTCTTTTGCATCACCAACGCAGCCGACCGGGCACACAAACTACTACCCGCTTTAAGCCCCAACATGCATAAATAATTCATACGCGATGTGGAAGCCTGTAAGGAATCCATTGCTATATCTAAAACAGCGGACGTTTCTTTGTCACCCGAAACTGCATAGCCATAACTGGCTGATCCGGCTAATTGCAGGTAAACCTGTTGTAATGATATTTCTCTTTTAAGTTCAAGCCATTGTACCTGTGCTTCAGACTCGTCTTTTGCCCGCTTTTTTTCGACTGTAAAAAAGTAAATGGAAAGGCTAATCAGGGCGGTGATAAAAAACAGCACAAACTGAATAATATGTTTTCGGAGAACAAAGGCAGCGATATATTTAAACAGTTTGTGCATTGTAGTTTGGCTTTTCCAGGTGGTATATTATTTTTAGTGTTTAGTTAATTTTTTTAGGTTCAATAGCGCTGATGATGCCCGGTATTTTTTCAAAGTCGTGGTATACGTCAATAAAAAAATTCGCTCCCAGTATTTTGCACTGCTCCAGCAAATAATGATCTGCATGAAGAGAGAGCATAATAAACACGGCTTTATTACCCGTTTTCTTTACCTCTTTCAACAATTTAATTGCTCCATTGTCGTGTAGGTAAACATCCAGCAAAACGACGTCCGGCCTTTTATCTAAAAAAAGCCGGGTAGCTAATTCATATGAGGTAGCAATGTGGATGCTGTCGGCAGTTTTTGTTTCAAAAAGAAGTTCGCCCAGTCTTTCGGCTATCTCGTTGGAACTATCTATAATTAAAACAATCATGCTGAAATATTTTATAATACAAAGTACCTAAGAAAGCAGGCGTATTTGTATAGGAGCAAAATCCTTTCTTGGGTAGAACTATGGGGAATAAAGACTGTAGTAGTTATACTATGCAGGCAGGCAGAACTCCGCTGCGCTGATTATTGGATGGGTTATTTTGAGTAAGTTCGTCGGAAAGCGACGGTGTGGACAGAGATCATTGGTTGGCAATGAAACTATATTGAAAAAGAATGAACTATATGACCCGGTATGTAACCCGGCCTCCAGCAATGGTAACTTTTACCAGGAAATGGTAAAATGTTTTTATTATAATTTGTATAAAAAGCGGGGCGGTAAAGTAACCGGTAAAAAAAATTATAGGATTAGGTACAATATTCGCAAACCTAAGCTGAGAATAGGTTAGACTTCATTTTCTTTTTTTTCTTGATAAAAAAAAGAAACAAAAAAAATCAAGGCTGCGATTAAAAAGGCTGAAAATTTCAACATAATCCTAAAATCAAGGAACTCGCCGCCAATAGTTCAATAATTCAAAGCTTCTGCCCGGCTCAAACAGCCTTGATTTCTTAACGGATCATATTGACATTTTTCTAGCACTTTTTAATCGAGGCCACTACCCGCCACTAATTGCGAATGTATCACCTAATCCTAAAAATTTAAATATCCAACACAATATGGTGAGCAATAGCGTAACGTGTAAGATCGGAGTTGGTTGATAAATTCAATTTTTCCATTATTCTTGCCCTGTGCGTACTAACGGTAGTGAGTGCAAGAGAAAGTGAATCCGCTATCTGGGAAATAGTTTTTCCATGGGCAAGCAATTTAAATATTTCGAATTCCCGGTTGCTGAGTAACTCATGTGGTTCTTTATTTTTATTGGGGTTATCCAACAGCTTTTCTGCTATTTCGGTGGTGATATATTTTTTTCCCAAAGAAATTCGCTGAATAGCCTTAATTAAATCGTACGGTGCTGCGTTTTTGTTCATGTACCCGGCTGCTCCGGCTTTTAATACCCGGATGGCATACAAATCTTCCGGGAAAATGCTCAGGATCAACACGGGCAAATCCGGCTTTATCAGTTTTATTTGTTCCAGTGCTTCCAGTCCACTCCTGCCTGGCATGTCAAGGTCAGAAATAACGAGGTCAAAATCTTCCTTCATCACCGCTTTCACCAGTGATTCGCCATCTGCCACTTCTTTTATTTCAATCGCAGGGTATTCATCCTTCAATATCTGTATCAGCCCTAACCGGATGAAACTGTGGTCATCGGCTAAAATTATGCGTTTCATGTTTTGATATCTTTTTATATTGCTGTATGAACATCTACCGGCAACCGGAGAATGATTTTTGTTCCCTTGCCGGGGCTGCTATCCAATTCAAATACGCCGCCAAGTGAAATTACTCTTTCTTTCATTCCTAAAATTCCAAATGATCTTCCAGGTATTACAGCGGCCAGGTCAAATCCAACACCATCATCTTCTATCGTTACAATGATGGTATTCTCCACAATGCTTAAGGAGGTAGCAACCCTGCCGGCATGTGCATACCGGGTTATATTGGTAAAGGCTTCCTGGTAGGCACGAAAAATACAGTTGGTAACCTGTTCCGATGCCGTAATATCTGCATCGGGAATAACAGATTGAACGGGGATACCTGTATTTTCGGTAAACTGGCGCACCAGCCATTCGATCGCATCCCGAAGGCCATTATTGTCTAAAATTACCGGCCTTAGCTCGTTCAGTATCCGCCTGATGGATTGATTGCTGCCATTCAGCAGTTGAATGATATTTTTAAGTTTATTTTTAACGGATGTTAACTCTTCCGGAATTTTTTTATTGATCCACGCTACATCCATATTGATGGCGGTTAATTGCTGACCCAGTTCATCATGAATTTCACGCCCTATTCTTTTACGTTCATCTTCCCGGATGGTTTGCAGATGCAGGGCAAGTTGCCGTAATTGTTCCGTGGATTGTGCTATTTTTTCCTGGGCTGCTACCGATTCCGACATATCAATCCCCACACCCATTACGCAGGGACTCCCTTCATAGCTGATGGCGATTCCTGTAAAGTAATAAGGTATTTTTTCTTTAGATATTGTTAGCAGTTTCGCCTGTATATTTTCCTCGCCTAAAATAAACACATTGTTGATAGCAGTTTCCACCAATTTCCCATCTTCATTATCAAAAAAATCAAGCGGATGCATTCCCGCTATTTCAGCCGGGCTATATTTAGTTACCAATTCCATGTTCCTGTTCCAGCGTAAAAATTTGCCTTCCATATTATACAGGTAAAAAACACCCGGCATGCTATTGATAATGGAATCAGATAAATTCTTTTCCTTAATAATTTCAGCTTCCCCTTTTTTTCGCTGCATTTCTTTTTCAATAATCTCCATGGCAAAACCCACATCATTGGTTGCTTCCTGCAGCAATAAAATTTCAGCCGCATCAAAAAAGTTTTTTAACGGGGCATAAAAGGTAAAGGCTCCCACCACTTCCCCAAATTTTTTTATTGGCAACGACATGGATGAATAAAATCCCCTTGATAAAGCCGCTTCTTTCCAGGGCGACATAGCCGGATCGTTTTCAATGTCGTTACAGATGGTATATCTTCCTTCCCTTAACGCTTTGCCGGTAGGCCCCCTGCCTTCCGGAATATCCTGAACCGTAACGGATTTTATTTTAGTAAGATAATCCGTATAAGCTCCCGCAAACATTACCGGATTCACAATCTTTGTTTTTTGGTCAATCATCCCTATCCATGCCATTTTGAAGTTCCCGGTTTCCACGGCAATACGGCATGCTTCGTTAAAAAGTGTTGCTTCATCAGTAGTGCGTACAATCATTTGATTAATGCGGCTGATAAAGGAATAGAGCCTGTCGATTTTTATAATTTCCGATTCCGCATTTTTGCGATCCGTAATATCGGTTGTAATGCCAAATATCTGTTTGGGCAATCCATCGGCTGATCTTAAAAAAACAGACTCTTTACAATAGAACCAGTTCCAGTGTCCTGACTTATCTTTCATGCGGTATTCATGAGTCACCATTTCTTTATCCTTAGCGGTAGCATACCTTGGATAGGTGTTATGAAGGTAGTATTCAAAATCTGCCGGGTGCATTAGTGTTGGAATTACCTGGCTGCCCATTTGTTGAATTTCCTCCCTGGTATAACCCAGGTTAACCCCGATCCCTTCGTTTATATAAATATTTTTTCTTTCTTCGATATCGTAGATGTAAATAATATCCGGTGAGGCATTAATGATGCTTTCTATAAATACACGGTTACTGTTAAGTGCTTCTTCCGCTTTTTTGCTTTCACTGATATCTTTATAATAAAGGGTAAGGCCATCGGCTGAAGGAAAAATTTTTACGTACACCCAAATGCCATAAGGCTCATAAAAGTTCTCTACTTCCATTACCTTCTTTGTATGCATGGCTTCCTGGTATACCTTCCACAATGGGGTGGCTTCCAGTTCGGGGTGTACCTCAAGAAACTTTTTACCAATGGTTTCTTCTTTACTTAAGGGATTCTCTTTCAAAGCCGCATCATTAATAAACGTATATCGCCAGTCATTATCAAATGAAAGCACCCCATCATTGATTCTGTTAAGTGCAGTCTCCTTCTCCCGGCTAACTCTTTCTATTTCTATTGCTGCTTTTTTGCGTTCTGTAATGTCCTGCAGGGTACCAACAATTCTTACCGGCTTTCCCATTTCATCCTTCTCCAGTTCAGCAAATGCTGCAATAAATTTCATTGGTGAGCCATCAGCAGGATTTACCCTGATTTCTATATTGTATTCTTTATTGTGCGCCACAAGTTCAGTTGCTGCCAATTGTACTTTTTGCAAATCGATAATACATGCTGCAATTTTCTCTTTTGGCAATTCTCCTTCCACTTCGGGAAACCCATAAATGCTCATGGCTTGCTTGGATGCCCATACTACATTACTATCTAAATCCTGTTGCCAGTATCCAAATCTCCCAACTTCCTGCGCAACAAGCAAACGTTCATTCACTTTTTCCAGCTCCAGTTCCGCCTTTTTTCGCAGCCTGTCCTTCTCAAAATTTTCCAATGCAAAACATAAGTCTCCGGTTGCTTCCTGCAGCAATGAAATTTCTTCGGGATCAAAAAAATCAATTTCCGAAGCATATAAATTAAATGTTCCTGCCACCTTACCAAACTTTGTGATGGGCAGGGCTATTGAAGAACGGTACCCACGCTCTGCTGCAGCTTCCGCCCAGGGGGCCATTTGCGGGCTATTCGATATATCATTACACACAATGAATTTCCCTGCCCTTATAGCAGCAGCTGTTGGCCCTTTTCCTTCCGGCATATTTTCATCCAATAAAATTTTTATCTGATCAAGGTACCCCCTTTCTTCACCGGCATACATTACAGGAATTAATTGTTGGGTCGGCTCATCAATCATCCCAATCCATGCCATCCTGAATTTACCCAGGTCAACAGCAATATTGCAGGCTTCTTTAAACAGGGTATCCTCATCTGTTGTTCTTACAATCATCTGATTGATATGGCTGATAAAGAAATATAAACGGTTGGCTTTAATTATTTTTTGTTCCGCCGCTACCCTTTTGGAAATATCCCTCATATTGGTAATAATACCCGCGACAGCCGGGTCGTTTATCATATTGCATACCGAACCTTCCAGCCAGATATAATACCCGTTTTTATGCCTTACCCTCAATAAAATTGGCAACACCTTTGCCGGGTTCGCAACAGCCATAGTCATTACTGTAATCAACCCGGCCAAATCATCAGGGTGGATAAATTCTTTGGCATCAACTTTTGCAAATTCATCATTTGTCCATCCGGTAATCCGGGCCGCGGATGAGCTTCGGAAAAGAACGGTTAACTTTTCATCAATCAGGGAGATGATTCTATCGTTGTTCTCGATCAATGCCCGGAAACGTTTTTCACTTTTATCTAATTTTTCTTCCGCCATTTTACGTTCCCGGATATCCCTGATCACCATGCAGGTTCTTTCTTCGCCCAATGCATCCTTAAAAACGGAGGAACTCACTTCGGCCGGAAATATTTCGCCCCCTTTCCGAATAAACCTAAGTTCTCCGGTTACTTTTCCTTCAAGACTCCTGGTTTGAATAAATTGATGCAGTGCAGGGTCCGTGTTATCCACCAATCCTTCCCGCCCCACCAAACAAATTTCGCTTTCCGGCATTTTAAAAATTGTACAGGCAGCGGGATTGGCGGCTAATATTTTTCCATCCATGGTTGTTAGTAAAATTCCATCTAAACTGTTTTCAAATAAACTCCGGTATTTTGATTCATTTTGCAATAATTCAAGGGCGGTGTGTTTGCGTTCGGTGATATCCTGTACTGTTCCTTCGAGCGCTATGGGCCTGCCCTGTTTATCCTTTACCAGTTTCGCTTTTTCATGTACCCATTTCACCATCCCGTTTTGCAAAATAACCCGGTGCTCAATATTCATTTCATTTTGCCCTGCAATAGTATCAGCCTGTTGTTTAGAAAACAGGGAGCTGTCATCGGGATGAATGGATTGAACGAACTGCTCATAGTTTACAAGTCCTGCTGTTCCTGCAATACCCCAGATATTGAATACCTCATCTGACCAATACCATTCGCCGGTGGGTATTTGGTACTCCCAGTTACCCATTCCTGCGATTTCTTGCGCATTTTTTTGCAGGCGGTTAGAAATCTCCAGTTCCTTCTCCTGCCATTTTGCTTTGGTTCGTTGCCTGAAAAAATGGATGGTGCTATATAAAATAAGGATGATGCAGGCAGCAACGAATAGAAACAACCACCTGCCCAGGCTGGCAGTGGCGCTATCCAATTTATTTTTTCGGTATTCCAGTACAAAATCGGTTCGCCGGATACCCTGGTCGATCAGCGATTCAATTTTCTCCAGCGCCAGAATTCGTTTTGGGTTATTTTGAAACTTAACCGAATCCGGCACATTGCTTTGCAGCATCCACGACAATTGTGATTTTATAACACTGTCCAGCGCTGCGGCTATTTTTATATTTACTGAATCCTTTACAGTTGCCTTTAAAATGTTTAACTGGTGAATAATAGATTGACTATCCGCGAAAAATACCGGATGATGGCCTGCCGCATCATCCAATTTGTTAAGGTGGAGATTGCTGATAGCTGCGTTGTTGACGAGGATACGGATATTCTGAAAGCCGCTATGCACTTTGCCGGCCCGGCTGGTGAGTTCGGTATAGGTGATAAGATCGCTGTAAGCCCTGCTAAAAAAAAAGCTTACGGGTACGAACAATACAAAAGCAATATAATAAATCAAATTGTTCTTTCGCATGGCAGGGGATATTCAGGATGGAGTAAAACAAATTCCATTGATAACAATTGGCAATAGATCCAAACTACACTTTTATACCTGGTTTCATGAATAAAAAAAAAGCAAACTGGTCAATTGAAAGATAGCGTTGAGCCAATTAAATTAAAAGCGGCATAAGGGTTACACAAAATGAGGAGTTGAATAAATTTTGAAAGGTTGGGGTAACTAAAACCTGGTGCCTTGTCAACAATAAACGGATGTAATACTTATTTTATTAAACGAATAAATACATTAGCTGTCACGAATTCGTTTTATACCCTTTGAGTCGTTTTATATTTAACACCAACAATAATCGTCCTGTCATCATTCAATATTAGATTCACTGGAATGGATTCCACAATAGCGGTATCAACGGTTCTCAATCAATCATGAATATAAAACAATAACGCCATAAATAACCAGATCGCAGAGTAAAAATTGTATTTATTGCTATTAACCTTTTAGCTCAATAAATAGCGTTGGCAACTCCAAAAATTCAATTAATGCCCGAAGGAGTTTCCAAGGTTATTTGCTGTATCGGCGATTTATGAAATAACGCTCATTTACCAAAATCAACTGGAAGAAATCATTTGCAGCATGCTTTATTTTGCTGAACGGGAGGGCAGGGAATATTACCATAACTGCAAAAAACGCAGCAATCACCATTTATTGGTTTTAACCGGGTATTACATTTAGTGCATGTATAAAAGTATCTACAGGCATCGGTCGGCATGGTCTCTTCCTTTTGGTGCCGGCATACGGGACAGGTAATTACTGACTGAAGTTGTGGTATCATTTACAGCAATCTTTTTTTCTTACAAAAATGGCTTTAAAAACCCGCCACAGAAAATCGCTTATTGTTTTTAATTGTACCATCTTAAGATATTTAAATCATTTTCCGCTGTTGTATTAGCCGGCAAAGAAAATGACTGTTAATTATTCGCCACCTTTTTCTTTCGGTAGCCGGCATTTGAAATTCAGGTGGTAATGGCTTTCCTGTTTTACCTGGATTTATTCAAAGGTAATTTAATTTAAAAAAAAGGAAGTAAAAAACCTGCAGGCCTTACGGGGCCTGCAGGTATATCCTGTACGTGTTTTACCAGTAATCATAAACCGGTTTACTGTATCATCATTCATTATCAATTTCGGTGAATGATACCCACATTAAAAATGCAGCAGGCCTTACGGGGCCGCAGCATTTATTTAGGATTGTGTTCTGAATACAAAGCCGTCGAGTATGATATCTGTAACTGCATCGTGCTTCACTACTCTTAATTTAGTTGGGTACCAACCTGTTTTTTGAACTTTGGCAGGTTGAGGAACAGATCTTTCAAAATTGCTGTTTTGCTTTAAAAAATCAAGTGTGATCATCGGCTCATAGAATGTTACTTTGTTATCGTAAGAACCATATATAAAAGTCTGGGTAAAGGGTTGTCCGTTTAATTCTCCGGATGTAAAATCTATCCAGTGACAACCCATTTGCGGAACGCCACCACCCGGATTGAAATATGTAGCCGGAAAGTAGTCAGCAGCGGGCCACTTTAAAAATTTACTGCTATCCACTTCATAGGGCGGTATAGCTGCCACAGCCTCCGGTGTTGTCATGTAAAAATGAAAGTCAAAATGGGGTTTGCCATAAACTGGTTCCGGCTCATGCCCGGTTGGGTTCCATCCCATGCCCAGGTGATTGAAAGGTGTGATGCCAGCCTTGGGATGAAATTTCAGGATCCAGTTATTATCCATATTACTGTGATTGTGTTCACCACTGTGGCCACCTGCACCTGTGGGAACACTATTGAGTGCTTCATCAGTAAGGGTAACTGCCAAACGCTGTGGATTACCATCTTTACCGAGTTGAATCCAGGTCCATGCTTTGCCGTGATGGACGGATGTTACCGGTCCTTTAAAAATGCCGCCTTTTTCTTCATCTTTATCCTTCTTGCAGGATGTAAACAGTGTTGCCGCTATAAGGGTCAACAATAAAATTTTTTTCATAAATGTTTAATTGATTAGTGATTGTTTTGATTGCAACACAAAGATGTTATCTACTTGCCCGTGAACAAATAACACCATGAATGAATTGATATTGAGGCCGCTTGAATTGAGGAAAGAAGGCCAGGCAGGTACCCGGATAATCTATAAACGCGTGATGAATACCTATGATTGATTAAAATAAATGACCTGGCGCATGCAATATCCTTGGCCATCCGTCTGTTTTACAATTTTTATCATCAGGATATTGAAACAAATATCCAAAACTGAAATTATACTTTTGAATGTAAACAGGATTTATGACGGCGATAATAATTATCAACCGGTAAAATATTGGTATTTAATCCTAAAATATTTAAGTCAAAACGAGATGGGGTTGTCTTAAAATCTTATCTTTCCGTATCCTGTATTCCGATGCTGTAAATTCAATAGCATACAATGATTCAATATTTATTTGCCTAAAACATTTATTATTAAATGCAACCCATTCATTTTCTATTTCCATCGTTCTATTTCAAACCAAGCTATGGCATCAGTTAACAGCAAAACCGACTGGGTAATTGAAGCTAAGACCAGTAGTTTAAATTTAAACCTGAAAGAATTATTCTCCTATCGTCATTTATTGTTTCGCCTGGTGAGGAAGGAATTTTTAATTAATTATCAGCAAACATTGCTGGGGCCCCTGTGGATATTATTTCAGCCCTTATTAACACTTATCACCTATGTATTCGTATTTAATAAAGTAATAGGGGTTTCGGTTGGGGGAACATTACCACCAGCCCTATTTTACTTATCCGGAATCATACTCTGGAATTTTTTTAATGAGAGCTTCGCATCCATTTCTAAAACCTTTCGTGACAACGTACACCTTTTCAGTAAGGTTTATTTCCCCCGGTTAATTGTTCCGCTTGCTTCAATATTTACCCAGTTTTTTCGTTTCCTTGTTCAGTTATTCCTGTTAATTATTATACTGATTTATTTTATGGTGTTTGAGGGATTTACTGTTACGTTTACTCTATACCTGCTTTCTGTTCCTTTAATTGTTTTGGTGGTGGGAATGATCAGTATGAGTATTGGGCTTATCTTTTCCGTGATAACCGCCAAATACCGCGACCTGGGAAATTTTGTGGATGTGTTAATCAGGGTATTAATGTTTATCACCCCGGTTATTTTCCCTATTTCGGCGGTAAAAGAAAATATCCGTTGGATTGTTCAGATTAACCCGCTGGCTCCGCTGTTTGAACTTTTCAGGTTGGGTTTGCTGGGTGAAGGAACAGTTACCGCCGGCCAGTTATTGTACAGCGTAACCTTTATGATAGTAACATTGTTAGCAGCAATCGTGATTTTTAATAAAAAAGGAAGTAAACTTATTGATGTAATTTAATCAGGCCCATGTCAGCAACCGTTATCAATGTGCAGGAAATTTCGAAGTTATATAAACTGGGTGTAATTGGCTCCGGCTCATTGCGTCAGGATTTGCATCATTGGATGAAAAAAAACATCTTTAAAAAAGAGGATGCTTTATTATCACCCGAAGAAAGGGAAACAAATGCCAGCCGGGATTTATGGGCGTTGAAAGACGTTTCTTTTGAGGTAAAGGAAGGAGAAGCATATGGAATTATCGGAAGTAACGGATCAGGCAAATCTACCTTGCTTAAAATTATATCAAAAATAGTAGAGCCTACGCACGGCAAGGTAAGAGGCAGGGGAAAAGTAAGCAGTATACTGGAAGTGGGTACCGGTTTTCATGATGATTTAACAGGCAGGGAAAACATTTATATCAGCGGTTATACGCTGGGAATGAGCAAAGCGGAAATACGGAGTAAGTTTGATGAGATTGTTGCCTTTTCCGGAATTGAAAAATTCCTGGATACCCCGGTTAAAAGGTATTCATCGGGAATGTATATACGCCTGGCCTTTTCGGTAGCCGCACACCTGGAACCCGACATTTTAATTGTAGATGAGGTACTGGCGGTGGGTGATGCTGAATTTCAAAAAAAATGCATGGGTAAAATGCAGGATATATCCACTACTAATGGACGCACCATTCTTTTTGTAAGCCACAATATGCCGGCTATAACCAACCTCTGTCACAATGCTATCTGGTTGCAGGATGGTAAAATAAAGGAAAGTGGAATCGCCTCCGATGTGGTGGAAAGTTATATAGGGAGCCTGAAACAGGATAAGAATGAAAGTATCTGGGATGGCGAAGAACTTGCGCCGGGTAATGAGCAGATCAGGATGAAAAGTGTGCAGGTAATCCCCCAATCAGAAAAATCTGACACTTATATCACCGTGTTAACACCCGTTCAAATGGATTTCGAATTTTGGTGTAATATGGAAGATTGTGATATTAATATCAACGTGATATTATTTACAGAAAACAGGGAATGTGTATTTGATTTGGGAACGGCAAGTGTGAAGGCTAAAAAAGGGCTGCTGGCATTGCAAAGTATTATTCCCGGAAAATTATTAAACAACGCCAACTATTCTGTTTCATTAAAAGTTATTAAAAACAATTCTTCCGTAGTATATGAATTTTTGAACTGTGCTGATTTTGATGTTGAAGATGTGCGCAAGAATATGCACTACTTTGGAACATGGCCCGGCATTATCAGGCCTGAAATAGATAGTTATTTATATTTCAAATAATTGCAGAATGCTTTACCCTGTTAAAATAATTGATATTGAATTAGCTGATCCCATTTCACCCGTTGAAGGGTTGGAAAATTACATGAGCCTTCAATGCCTGGTAAGGCTAAATGGTTCGCCGCTTGGGTATATTTACCTGCCGGTATCTGCCGGCTGTGTAGGTGCCAGGGCAATTAAAGAAGAAATAATAGACAAGCATAATTATGTTATAATGGACCGGCTTTTGCAAAATGGCCTGGCCGGGGAAAACAAAACAAAAGAACTGGTACTGGAGGATTTATTCGAATTAAAATCACCCCGGTCGTTAGCAACATGGCCATTTATTTCGGTAGCGGTGTGTACACGAAACCGAACTGCTGACCTGGCGCTTTGCCTCGATGCTATCAGCAAACTGAACTATCCCAATTTTGAAATTTTGGTGATAGATAATGCCCCTTCGGATGACAGCACCGAAAAACTGATTCAAACACAATTTCCCAATGTCCGTTATATTAAGGAACCACGCCCGGGGCTTGACTGGGCGAGAAACAGGGCGATTGTATCTGCGAAAGGTGAAATTATTGCCTACACGGATGATGATGTGATAGTGGACACGGAATGGTTAAAAGCATTCGCTTTTTTATTTGCGGAAAATCCGGAAGTGATGGCGGTAACGGGGCTGGTAGTACCCTTTGAACTGGAAACAAGGGCCCAGGTTTTATTTGAAATGTATGGTGGTTTTGGAAGAGGTTTTGAACGCAAATGGCATCGGTTTAATAGTGATTCATTACCATGGACTGCCCTGGGTACGGGACAGCATGGAACAGGTGCCAATATGGCTTACCGGAAAAGTGTTTTTGACCAGGCAGGCCAGTTTGACCCTGCCCTTGATGTAGGAACGGTTACCAACGGTGGCGGTGACCTGGAAATGTTTTTCAGGGTACTAAAAGAAGGGCATACATTGGTGTATGAGCCAGCCGCAATGGTTCGGCACCGGCACCGGCGGGAGTATGCACAGCTCAGGGAACAGCTTGCCAATAATAGCAAAGGTTTACTGGCATATTTTCGCCGTAGTATAATCGCTTATCCCAACCAGCGGCGGGCATTTTTCAGGCTTTGGCTATGGTGGGTCCGCAACTGGAATTTAAACCGCCTTACTAAAACTTATTTTAAACCCACCGGCTTTCCCCGCGATTTAGTACTTGCTGAATTGAAAGGCTGTTTTTCGGGATTTAACCTGTATAAAAAAGCGCATCAGCGGGCCGTTGAAATTTCTGCAAAATATGGAAATGACCCGGCGGCGGATATCGTTAAACCCGTACCGAAAATTAAGCTGGTAAATAAAAATAAAGAAGCAGGGATTGGAATATTTTCTGTAGATCTGAGTAAGGAAATAAAAGCATTCACTGATATTGGCAACTATGCCAAAGTGAGGTACTACCTGGATTGGAATGGGTTATCGCTTGGGTTTGTGGACATTGAAAATCAATACATGAATGTAAGTGCAAGCCGCTTTATACAGGTGGTAGTTAGCTGGCTGGGATTAAAACTGCTTCACCCTTCATTGAATATAAAGAAATCGATTCAATGGTCGCAAGCGATGGCGGCTTTGCATAACAGGTTCGATCTGAAGAAGACTGAAACACATTACTGTGACCAACTTAGTCCGGAAATAGCGGTGTCGGTAATAGTGGCCACCTTCGATCGGCCGGATGACCTGAAACGCTGTTTACAGCACCTGGTAAATCAGCAATCATCCAGGCAAATTGAAATTATTGTGGTTGACAACCATCCGGCTTCCGGGTTAACAAGTCCTGTGGTAGAACAATTCCCGGGCGTTATTTTAATAAATGAAACCAAGCAAGGTTTATCCTTTGCCCGAAATGCAGGGATATGTGCGGGGAAGGGAACAATCATGTTAAGCACAGATGATGATGTGGTAGTGCCGCCGGATTGGGTAGAAAACCTGGTAGCTCCATTTACAAGGCCGGAAGTAATGGTCGTAACCGGAAACGTTCTGCCATTGGAATTATCAACACCTTCCCAGCAATTATTTGAAGAGTACGGTGGGCTTGGCAGAGGTTTTCAAAAATATGAAGTAAACGGTCAATGGTTTGAATCTTTTAAAAGAAGAGCGGTACCAACCTGGCAACTGGGTGCCTGTGCCAATGCGGCTTTCCGTACCAGCATCTTCAGTCACCCGGATATTGGATTGATCAATGAAAAATTGGGTGCCGGCACCCCTACCGGTTGCAGTGAAGA
Source organism: Ferruginibacter sp. (assembly GCA_031424955.1). Classification (GTDB taxonomy): domain Bacteria; phylum Bacteroidota; class Bacteroidia; order Chitinophagales; family Chitinophagaceae; genus Ferruginibacter. Next base: position 28,754 of record JANPIJ010000408.1, read on the forward strand.
CACTTACCTTTTTTATAAAGTACTAAAGGCTGGTTACACGCTTCTTTACGAGCCAAAGTCCTATGTATGGCATGGCCACAGAAAAAGTATGGCGGCCCTGCAGCGCCAGTTGTACAATTATAGTAAAGGGCATGTAGCATACCACCTCGAAACCTGGATGAAAGACAATGACTGGCGCGGATTAACCAGGATATTTATTGAATTACCAAAAGCACAGATAAAAAGACTTTTCAGCAGTCTTTTTGGAAATAGTACGTTTCCTGCATCGATGATATTATACGAAATTGCAGGAAGCATTGCCGGCCCCTGGGCATTACTAAACTCTTCCCTGCGTGTTAAAAGGCTTGGAAGAACAGCTTCTTTTCCGGGTTCGGAAAAGAAATTTACGGCTGAAGGAAAAGGAAATTTGTTATTCAAAATAAAGGATTCGGAAATAGCAGGCTAAAATCCGGGTAACCAGTTAAACAGAATCATTCACTCAACCGGGATTTGTAAAGATGCCTGGCCATGTGGGAACATAATTATTTTTGCCAGGTTAGCCATCCTGATTTTATAACCTTACAAAGATGCGTTATTGTTAAAACAAACTTACCGCAATTTGTATCATTGAATAAAAAGAAAACCGTTTATGCTAATTTAATCTTCCCGTACACAATGAATATATCTGTCATTATTCCTGCCTATAATGGAGCTGCTACCATCAGCGAAACTTTACACTCGCTGTTAGCTCAAACCTATTCCAACTGGGAAGCAATTATTGTTGATGATGGTTCGGTTGACAATATTGCAGAAGTGGTGGCTGAATTTTCAAAAAATGACAACCGGATTTTATTTGTAAGCCAGTCAAACCTCGGCGTAAGCGCTGCCAGGAACACAGGTATCCGGCTGGCGAAAAATGAATGGTTATTATTCCTTGATGCAGATGACTGGATTGCTGAGCATCATTTTGAGCGGATGGTTCAAAAAAAAACGGAATCGCCGGACCTGGATGCAATGGTATGCGGATGGAGCAACGTAACCCCCGACGGAATTTATCTTGCCGAAAAATTTTCACCAGATGAATCAGACCTGTTCCCCACCCTGGTGCATTATTGTGGGTTTGCAATCCATGCCTGTATCATACGAAAAGAGTTGGTTTTATCGGTCGGATCTTTTGATACTGCACTGGATATTTGCGAGGACTGGGATCTTTGGCAGCGGGTGGCACGCACCGGCGCCCGCTTTGGTTTTATTAAAGAAGTGCTTAGCTTTTACAGAATGCGTCCGCATTCCCTTTCACGAAACAGCTCTGCCTTTTTCGAAGTTGCATTACATATTCTAAAAAGAGGCTACGCTAAAGATGATCGCGTAAAAAATGCACACCCTGATTATTTAAATGGCTTGAATGAAAGTGAAGAATTGAAAAATCGGGAATTTTATTGGGTATGCTGGTGTGCGGGCCAATTTTTGAGCGACGGTCATGATGCAAGCCATTTACTTGACTTTATCGAATCAAAGAACCCGGTGCTACCCGATCCGGCAATAATTGCATCAAGCCTGGTGGAGTCTATCTGTATGTTTTCCTGCATTCCTATAAATGAACTATTCAAGATATGGAATAGCATTTCAGAACAAGTAAACAGCTTCCTTCACGCCCTTGAAGTTAAATCCAAACGATTTGGTTTAGCAGGCAGGTCCATTGCGATTTTAAAGCGTAAAATTATTGAACCAGTTACCGTAAAAGATTCATTTATTTTGGATAGCGCTTACGTAGTAAGTTTGGAAGTTACGCAACCAATATCTGATATCTTTCCCCCGGTAAATTCAACAATACTTTTTTGCCAGGTTACAATAGAACAGGAAATATTGGGCACTATTGAGTTACCTGTATGTGGTAAGTTAGTCCCGGCCTGGTTAATAAAGGATGTAATTGCTTCGAAGTTCGCCTGGTCAATACTGGGAAAATTTTTTGAATACACTATCTATTCCAAGAGTGCTACCCTTGCGTTTAGTGAAGCAACAGGCGAAAAAACCTCATTAAATACTTTACATAATACAATCGGCTGGACAATATTCCTGCAACAATTATGGAATATTCCAGAGGGTGAATTAAGTCAGTTTTACAACCCCGAATCAAACGGGGAAGAAATAAAAAAACGAATTGTTGCGAATGACTCACCCATTATCGAAATCTGTGAAGAATTACCTGACCTGCAGGTTTTTGAGCCCACGCTGGTAGTTATTTACACCATAGGCGGCATTAAAGCCGGCTCTGTAGAACTGTGTCCAGTAAATAACCTGGTAAAGACTTCGGCAATAAGAGCTGCAATTAATTCAGATGGAGGATTTGGACTTTGCTGCATTTGTGTAAGGGAAAGCCTGGTTGGCAAACCCCTTCATGAACAGGTTACCATCCGGGAAAGGTTGCAGCAGGTTTTGAAAGCAAATAGAAAATCAATAAAGATTAATGAGGTTGAAATAGCAGGGATATTGCCCGGCGAAGAAGGGGTGATCAGTGAAACTACCATGTTAATTGGGCGTAGTAAGTTTGATCCGTTTGACTCCGTGGCAAACCGCCGTTATTTAATGCCGGCAGCCGCAGCTGGAGTATTAATTGAAATGGCTAATGCGTTAAAAATCCCGGTGTTCAATACACCGGCCGACGGTCTAATTCCTGACCATATTTTATACATGCCCGAATTAACCGGCAGTATCCATTCAGAAACGGCCAATACAAGTTCAAATACCAGTTTTCCAAAACAAACAACCTTTTATGGGCGAGGGCATTTTGAAACGCTTTTTTCAAAACAGGCCGATCCATGGGTATATACCCATCCGTATGAACAAACAAAGTACGAACTCACGCTTTCTTTACTTCCGCCGGGTAAATTAAATAATGCCCTTGAAATCGCCTGTGCCGAAGGGCATTTTACTGAACAACTAGCACCCTGCGTTAACAAGTTGATGGCAGTTGATATTTCCCGTGTGGCATTGGATCGTACCGCTATTCGATGTCAGCATTTAAGCAATATTAGTTTTGGGCACCTGGATCTTGTGAAGGATCAGTTTCCCGGTAAATTTGATTTAATCGTATGTAGTGAAGTATTATATTATGTTGGCACTGTATCGGATCTGGAAAATATTGCTGTAAAGATTACCTGTTCTCTTGAAAAAAATGGCTATCTTTTAATGGCGCATGCGCATCAAATAATTGACGATCCGGCCAACCCGGGATTTGACTGGGGGTTGCCTTTTGGGGCCAAATTGATAGGGGAAGTTTTTGCCGCCACACCATTTCTACAGTTGATAAAAGAAATCCGTACCCCATTATACCGGGTACAGTTATTTATAAAGGGGGACGAATTAATTGAAGCCCCACCTGTAATTGAATTGATAGATCAACCTGCGCCAATCAAAACATCTATGGAAGCTTCTGTAAGGTGGAACGGAGGAAGCCCCGCTAAAAGTAATATTCCCGAATCTGTAGTTACCAATAACCTGCCCATATTAATGTATCATCGTGTGGCACCAGTTTTAACAGGTAACGGGAATCGATACCAGGTTTCACCGGCCGCCTTTGAAGAACAGTTGCAATATTTACAGGATAGTGGATACTACAGTGTTACATGGCAGGAATGGTCAGCAGCTATGGCCTTTAAAAAAGGCCTGCCGGGCCGTGCTGTGGCACTTACTTTTGATGACGGATTTATGGATTTTCATCAATTTGCCTGGCCGCTATTGAAAAAATATGGCTTTACTGCAACTATATTTATTGTCACGGGACTGGTTGGAAAAACAAATGGATGGGACAAAGGATATTTACCCGAGGTTGAATTAATGGGCTGGGATGAAATAGCTGAATTGCAAAAAGCGGGTGTCACAGTCGGTTCGCATACTATTTCACATAACCCGCTTACCGCATTAAATCATTCAGCAATCATTTGCGAAGGTGCCGGATCACGTACTGATTTAAAGCTGGCTTTGGGAATAGAGGCCAATTTATTTGCTTATCCTTATGGCGATACAAACGCTGCAACGGAACACCTTATTGGTGCCTGCGGTTACTATTTGGGATTTTCCTGCAAACCAGGATTGTGTACGTTTACCAGTGACCCCATGAGCTTACCTCGAATTGAAGTGAAGGGTTCGGATAGCCTGAAAGACTTTATTAATAAGATCAGTTAATACCTGCTTTATTTTTTATGATAAAAAACGGTATTTTAAAAAAGCCATCAAGATAAAACACAAATAAATTAATTTTTGCCCCTGTACCTGATCAGCACTTTAGCACATAGCCTGATCAATGAAATGATCGTGCGCTGATTAGCATGCAGGAGGAGGGCACCCCAGGCTTGTTTCAAAGCAACCCGTGCATTTCCCTGCTGCCGGTAGATGCCCTGCGCTTTGCCTGTAAAGTAGTTGGCAAAATATCGCTTCGCTTGTATTTTAACCGCCTTTCTTTTTTCAACGGGCAGGTAGTTTTGTATCGTTTCAATAACAGTAGTTATGTCCTGAATATTTTTACCTGTGGAAGAGAATCTTGAACTTATATTATGAGGATGATGGCGGTACAAGGCAAGGTTTTCAGGAGTGTATGCCACCGGGAATTTAGCTGCGATCCTTACCCACATTTCCCAGTCCTCTCCATATTCTACACCATAGTACCCTCCCACTTCTTCATATACACTTCTTTTCACAACCACTGCACATGCCTGAATTCGCTGGTTTTCCGCAATTTTTATCAACCAATCGTCAATAATTCCGGGGCTGAAACTTATAAGCTTATTATGATACAGAGCCCTGTCCTTTTCATCCATACCTGAAAAACCGGTTATTGCAGCACCGGCTGCAGGATATTCATCAAATAGTTGTGTTATTGCGGTATAGAAGCCTGGTTTAACCTGGTCGTCTCCATGTAACAGGTGAATCAGCAACCCAGTTGACCGGTTGATGCAGGTTTCAAAATTACGCAGGCTCCCTACATTTTTTACCTGGCGGTAATACTGAACCCTTCCCTTTCCAATTTCATGTACCAATGCCTCCACGTTAGCATCCGTACTGCCATCATCCACCACTTCTATCTGCATATTTTCTACCCCAATACCCTGTGCCAACACAGATTCCAGGGTGCCCTGCAAAAAGTGGCTGCAATTATAAACGGGGATCATCACAGACCATAACGGGCGTTGGTAATTACTGGCTACCGGTTCAATAAAGGGAGGCGATACTGGTATTCTTTCATGCATGTTGTAAAAAGCAAAGAATTAACCCAAAAAGCGACCTAAAATGGACGCAGTCAATAATTTTAGTTTCTTAAGCCTGTAACTATGCCGGGGAAAAATACAAATTGGATAGTTACAGAAGGAAAAATAAGCATGGTCAGCCATATTCGGTTTACGTCCTACTTTAATCAATTGTGTTAAAAAATTCTTATTCCAGGGTTTGAAATCGCCCACGGCGTGCTCCATAATGGTGGCGGGATAGGTAAAGCCCATGCCTTCTTTACCCATAATACTTATTTCAATATCAGCGGAAGTTGTAATGGCGGCATTTAATAAATCCTGGTCGCCCTTAAATGAACTATAGGGAGCTTTCTCAAATTGATTTACATCCCCTCCCGTTTCTCTATATTTCTCTGTAAAAAGAATCCATCTTTTTATTAAATCAATGCTATGCCTTTCAATACCTAAAAAACCACTGTTAAAATAGTGGTGCGTATTATTCAATAATTTTTCATCCACCTCAGCCAGTTTTCGCCAATCTTTTCTCCAGGGATGATTGTGGTGTAAAAAGTGAAAATTACTGTCAAGGCAAATGCATACTCCTTTGTCAAGCCAGTTTGAAAAGAGGCTCCAGGGGGCCTTTATAACAATATCAGCATCAAAAAAATAAAATTTATCAGTGGTGGTGTGGGTATCAATTGTTTCCTTTATAAAAAAGGGTTTATAATAACCCAAATGCATTTCAGTATCGAGTAGCCTGAAATGGATGATAATATCAGTTGTAAGATAATAATGCTCTCCTATTGACTTCAGTTGTTTTACCCAGAACGGAAGAGTTCCCCGGTATCCTACGTTGACCAATCCATTAAAATTTGACGCAGCCAGTGAATTCGCCAACGCGGCTATTCCATAATGATACTCCTTGTCAAATAAGCAAATGATAATTTCCTTATAATATATTGGTTTGGGATTAAAATCTCTCAAAATCTTTATAGAAGAATGATCTGTTATCGAATTTTTTAAAATCATTGAAAAAGGTGTATGTTGATATAAACCTTATACAGTAGCATAGCCGGAAACTACGGTACTGTCCGAACTAAAAAGCGGGTGATTAAAAAACTGCTCCCTGTATAAATTTTTTATGTTAATAAAGGTTCTTAAAACACCAATATTACTGTACAACTGGTGAAGCAGGTCTACATATTTATACCGCTCTTTCTGAAAATAGTACCCTTTCAATACCAGTTTTGTTTCTGAAATAAAAATATTCTTCAGGCACCTTAAACAGATATACCTGTAATCGTTTTTAAAATGATTTAAGTTGCTTTTATTAACACTGTACACATGCAACAAAGCATACGACCTGCCAAAAGCCATGAATAACTTCCTGTAATAACTAATAGTAGTTCTGAATGCCGGTATAAAATGTTTAAACCTCATAATTTTAGAATAAAATATTCTATACCCGATTTTCCTTAAGGCCAAACATAATTCGTGGTCACCACTACTGGCCAGGCTACCTTTTATTCTATCAGATAAAAGAAACCGGAACCGGTATTTTTCATGCAAAATCCTGAATGCTTTCTTATTCAATACCATTCCAGCTCCATACAATACCCCCCGGGTGTCAGTTATATCCCCTTCAATAGCTGATTGCACCCCTACGGCCAATGCATGAAATTGATTAGACCAAAAATATGGCGGTTCCTTATCTTCGAAAACAGGATAACCTGTACCTCCCAACACTCCTATATACGGAGAAGATTGCATGATGGATAACGAAATGCTCAAATAATTTTCTTCAAGCCAGTTATCATCGTCACAAAACAAAACAAAATCAAAATTCGACTCGTCAATTCCTCTTTTTCTTGCAAATGAAAGACCCGGATTAGATTCATGTACCACTTTAAACATCGGTTTACTTCCTTCAAAAGACTGCCAGATTAACGCTGCCTTTTCAGATGTATTGTCTGTGGATCCATTATCCACAATAATTAATTCCCAGGAAGAACTTTGAATATCCTTTTGGTTAAGCAGGTGTGCCAGGGTTGGGGCAATTTTCGCAGCACTGTTAAAACAACAAACTACCACACTTATTCCTAAGGGCATATCAGGGTTTATTAGTAAAATGGATAAACTTTAAAGTTCCAAGTTAATTATTATTTTTTGTAAAGTGAATAATATTTAGTGAGCGGTAGTTTTTTAAAGAACAGGCCATTTCGCGTATATAAAATAGATAAAACGTCTACCTGTATAAAAGATTTATTTATCAAATTGCCCATCCAACCATTAACGGGATTTCGTTGCAGGGATTTCGTTGTGGCGTAGTTTGCCAGTAATCATTTATAAAATAATTTGGATCTTTCCTCACCACTAAGAGAAAGGTACTTTTTAAGGAAGCTTTTTTGTTCCGTTACACGGCCTGATAGTTTATTCAGACTATTTATTATTGAACTGGTGTCGTACTGGAAATTGTCAACCGTTTGGCCTATCTGTGCCAGTTTTTTTTTCGCTGAAGAAACCAACACAGGAATATCATCCAACAACTTACTCATAACAATATCCGGCCTTACCGGTATAAACCCATTGTTCCGGTATTTTACATAATCATTGAAAACAGCATTGGCTTCATTCAGGTCTGCCACGGCGGAATTGTAGAGGTTCATGTCCTTTTCCCCATAAATACCTGCAATTTTCATCTGGTTATAAGCGAGCCAGTTTTTTTGCCGGTCATTTTCAACACCGGCCTGCTTTATCCGCCTGTTAGAAGTCTCCAATTGCTGGAGGCTATCCAATTGAAAAAAAAATTTTGCGGTATCCTTAAAATTAAAAATTGGCTTGTCTTTGTTTAAAGCAAAAATTCCCCTCTTAAATTCATGATAAGTAACCGGGTATTCCAGCAACTGCCAAAGGGGATCAAATGGCATGTGTGTTTCAATAAAATCGATAGGGGTTACCAGGAAATATTTTGTATTTCCCTTGTAATCAATATCCCAGGTAGGATCACATAAAAACCATTTATCCTGCAATTGTACTGCACACCAGCTATGACCTGCTTTACTCGCTGCCCCAAAATTCGTATACCCATTTACTACATGAGCATTAAAACCACTTTTCATAGCTATATCCGTAAAAAGAGTGGCATAGTTTTCACATACCCCTCTCCTTCTTCTTAACGTGGCAGAAATTTTTTCATCCGGATCCATACTCCAGTTGATATGATACATACTATCCGTATCATAACTTATATTGGTAATAACCCATGTATAGATCGCACGTAATTTTTCCTGGTCTGTTTTAAAATTGGATCGCATGTAGCCTGCAATAGCGCTGGTAGAATAGGTTTCAGCAGAAGGGATATGCCGTACTTTATTATCAATATATGCAAAGTCCTTGTTGTCCTGGCCAATTACAGGCAGGTTGAGGTAAATGCAACAGCATATAGTCAGCAATCCCTTCATAGCTTAAAATTATTACAATAACTGATCAATTAGAAGACAAAATTTCCCCGTCTTTGTTGCTTTTGAAATAAAATGATTTTTTGTGTGCATCTTCCGATTAAATTCCCCTAACGCTTATGACAGTCTTTATTTATTTGGTAAATCACCCACCGCATAAAAAATGAATAATCTCAATAAACTTAAGACGGGTTTAAAGCATACCTGGCCGGCATTCGATGAAGAATAAGAAAACCAGGCTGGCAGTGAAACAGTTGATAATAAGGGAGATGGAAAAATAAAAATAAATTTGATCCCTGAACCCGTTATTTTTATGCGGCCCCTTTTTTTTGTAAATTATAAAAAGCAATCAATCAATCAATTTACAGATACATTGCTTTCAGGGTGCGATTTCCATACATTAAAACTATTTATCTTTTATGAAATTAATTACCATCATTTTATTATGCCTTTCCAATTTCACTTTTGGTCAGCAGGGTACCTTTACTTTGCTAAAAGCGGACCGTGTTTTTGACGGAGAAGTAATGCATGCCGGATGGTCCGTTTTGGTAAAGGGAAATACAATTGAAGCAGTGGGGCTTATTACAAATATCCCCCCCAACACCATTACGATATCACTACCGGGTGCTACCCTGCTACCCGGACTAATAGAGGGCCACTCCCATTTATTTTTACACCCTTACAATGAAACAACCTGGGATGAGCAGGTACTTAACGAAAGCAGGACCGAACGTACAGCCAGGGCAATTAACCATGCAAGGTCTACCCTGCTGGCGGGTTTTACAATGGTAAGGGATCTCGGAACAGAAGGTGCAATGTATGATGATGCCGCATTAAAGAAATCGATAGAAAAGGGCATTGTTCCGGGGCCAAGAATGATAGTAGCAACCCGGGCTATTGTAGCAAAAGGTACCTACGGACCAAAAAGTGACAACCCCGATACAGATTACCCCCAGGGTGCAGCCGAAGTGGGCAACATGGCCGAATTATTGAAGGAGGTGCGTACACAAATTGGCAAAGGCGCCGACCTCATTAAAATATATGCGGATTACCGGTGGGGTATACACGATGAAGCGGCTCCAACATTTACCACCGAAGAAATGGCTGCGGCGGTAT
>JANPIJ010000409.1:0-18030 GCA_031424955.1 Ferruginibacter sp.
CAGCGCCAATGTTTTGGAAATCCAATGAGGCGAATAGTTTTTAACCGTTGTGTCGGGGGCACCGTTATTTGCAAATAAAACTCCATTAACGTACATTCGGTATGAGGAGTAAAAATCAGGAATATTTAATGCCAGTTTTGGCTTGTTTTTTGGTAATAAAATAGTTAATTGATAGGTAGCATAACCTTGTGAAGATAACCGTTGACCATTCACAACATTACCATTCCAGAGTTTTGGAAATTCAGTGTAATTTTTAATGGTAATAGCGTCGGCAGGATAAATTAATTTCTTCCAGGCAAATCCCCATTCCCCATTCAATGGCACCGGGGTCTCAAATAAATTCTTATTCTGCAGATCTGCAATACTGTTTTTTACAATAGCTGTATTATAGGACCTGGCCGCTTTTTTACAATGCAAGCCACTCATTGCAATCAACAACAGCGGTACAAAATATTTAAACATAGCGTTTTGGGAGTATAATAATCCAAACCCGGTTTTCAAACTGATAACGCTCTAATTTAATTTTTAGTGGATGGGAATTAAAAAAGCGGTTACAATTTATTTTTTTTCAACCCGTTCAACCATCTCATCAGGGCAATGAAAAGAGTTTCTATGAAAACTTTCAACAATACTTTCACGACTTTTTCAAAACAAAAAAGCAATTATATTTAATCCCTTTTGCAATATTTTACACAGAAATAAATAAAAGTAAAAAATGGGCTGCACATGATATGCAGCCCATTTCTTTGTGTGCTTGTTTTTATCCATTTCTGGTAATTAGAAAAAATTAGGAAATCAGAACCCTATGGGCGGATATCATGGATTTATCTCCAGAAAATGAATTTTACCTGTGGCGGATTAAACCAGGTCGGTAACAAGCTTGTACACACTGAAGCACAGTACCAAAACACTTGATGCCATGATCAGTTTTACAGCGATTTTTTCCATGTTGAATGGGGTTTGAGGGTGAAGCGGATATAGTTTTCATCCGAAAAACGCTATAAACGGTAAGTTTAGTATGTTAAGTTCTTCTAATTTTTTAATAAGGCATCAAATAAAACAAGGTTTCGTCACAACTATAAAACTGACGAAAATTTATGGCTTTCCACGAATGGATTTATGCGAAATATCAATACCCAATAATGGGCAGACATATATTTTTTTTAAATAATTATTTGAAAATCTATATAAATAATAAAAAATTACAAGAGAAAGCAGGCAAAATTTTTATGTTGTTAAATAACCATTTTTGAATTTATAGTATGGTTATTGCTATATTTTTGCATCAAAATATTCCCCAATGCAATTCAAATTCACTAAAAATATACAGTTTACCAAACTAATCAAGGCTAATGGAAGGCTAAAGGAATTCAATTTCCGTAAACTAAACGACCATAAAGAAGGAATGTTTACGGTTGATGTAGTGGATGAGCGTGATTCCCGCGTTTTTTTTAGTATCCAAAAAATTGAGAATGCCTGGAAAGTAGTTAAACAACCCCTGCCACAATGGGTGTTGGATAATGAAGAAATTTTCAACGAAGTGATAGAAGAAGAATTAAAAATCACCTGATTAGTAACCTCTTATTTGCCTGTGTACATCGTAACGGCTGCCCGTTAACTTAATGAGAAGATCGTTTTATTAAGTTAATGTGTAACTTCCTACCCTAAACGATATTTCCCAATGAAAAAAATACCATCCCTTTTTCTTTTTTTAATTTCATTTTTTGTTGCCTCTCAAAATATATGTGCGCAGGCAATAGCTGTTAAAGCAAAACCATCTTTAAATCATATTGCGCTTTATGTAGTGGACTTGAAAAAGAGCACGGATTTTTATCAGCATTTAGTACAACTGGATACCATTCCTGAGCCATTTCATGACGGAAGGCATACCTGGTTCTCAATTGGTCCCCTAAGTTATTTGCATCTGATACAAGGTGCAAAAGAGTTCTCTTTCCACGATAAAAACAGTCATCTTTGTTTTACTGTTGCTTCGGTTCATGATTATATAAAGAATCTGGAGCGCAATCAAATTGAATATGAAAACTGGGCCGGGCAAAAGATGCAGGTAACAAAAAGAGTAGATGGGGTGTATCAAATTTATTTTAAAGATCCCGATGGTTATTGGATAGAAATCAATGATGCAAAAAATTAACACACTAAAATAATGGTGATTTATTTGCTTTATTGCTCGTGAAACCCGCCCTGCTATTGAAAATCACTAATGCTTTAGTGAGTGGATTGTGATCAAATACTTGTCTTCGTAAACTAAAACCTTCTTTTAATATCCATTTTCCCTACACTAATTTTCATTAATCATACAAATTATTCGTATCACAGTTCGCTAATTCTACAAATAATTTACCTACTTTTTCTGTAACTGCTTTAAAATACTTTTCACCTTTTTCACTTGTAGCCGCACTTGGATTTCCCACTCCGGTATCAGCAGATATTTGTGACCATTTCCGCTCTGCCCAAACCCATTTTTCTGAAAAGGCCTTTATTTTCATTTTTTTCTCCTTTCCTTCTCCGGCTTCATTTAAAGGGAGGACCAAAGCTGGCTTAAAGTGTAAAATAAGGCTGGTCTCCATTTCGTCTGCATGGTCCCCATCTTCGTCAAAATAAAGAGATTTATCTATCGACTGAAACCAGTTGCAAACACTTAAAAACATTTTTGGAAATCGTAAACCCAACTCCCGGAGTATTGCTTTAAAATCATTACCGCCATGGCTGTTGAGGATAATTAATTTATAAATGCCTTGCCGGTTTAACACTTCAATGATATCAGCCAGTATTGCAAGCTGAGTACTGGGATTTAAGTTCATATCCAGTTTAATATCCGCCTGGCCGGTGTTAACCCCAAATGGAATGGTGGGAAGCACGATTATCTTAGCATCTTTTCCCCAGGCTATCCTGGCAGCTTCCGCAGCAATAAAATCTGCTTCAATTATATCAGTACCATAAGGCAAGTGATAATTATGTGCTTCTGTTGCACCCCATGGAAGTATCGCAAGATCTATCCTGGCATCCATGATATGTTTCCAATTGGTTTCCGCTAAAATATAAGGTCGCATATGAGAATATTGATTTGAAACAAATGTAGTGTCTATAAATTATAATTTATTTTTTTACCTGGTTAAAGTTCTTTTATCCTCACTTTTACCCTGGATGAAATGTTAAAGCTTTATAAAAACATTTCCGGACTAATAGCTTATTCACCAAATAATCAGGCACCCAATCCCCCTTTTTTGACCAACTCCTCTTTTCTTTGGCATGATATTCTCTAAACTGCCAGTTAGGTAGCATCTTTTAAATGATTATTTCAAATGATTTTTAATGCGGTTTAAACATCCCTCGAAACTAACGATCAAAGTAGGGTGAATAAAAAAATTAATAATTCATTTGGCAGATTTGGATCATATCCGTTTTACCAAAGTGAGATTAGCCGATAAAAAGGTGATCTTTAATATTAACTAAAATAAAAAATTATGAAAAAAATTCTAATGGTTTTTGCAATTTCGGCTTTTTTTGTGGCTTGTAAAAACAAAGGAAATAATGGCCTCGCAACTGATAAGAACCTCGTACTGACTGATACTGCATTACTCAGAAGAAGTGGCTTACTATCAGATACAGGTACCATCAATGCACTTGCAAGGCAGAATCTGGTTGGTACCACAACTACCAGTTCTACAACAACAACTACCACCACCACTACAACAACAGGCCTTCCAAATAATAAAGTAGCAACCACCAATAGTGGAGGAAGCAAAAGTTCGGGGACAAGGAGAACCGCTTCACCCAGAAGAAACAGCACATCAGGTAGCAGCGGAGGTGGCAGGACCACAGCAACTGCCCCGGTAAAACAGGATAAGGGCTGGAGTGATGCCGCTAAAGGAACCGCAATTGGTGCCGGATCGGGAGCAATTTTGGGTGCTGTGGTAAGTAAAGACAAAGTAAAAGGAGCTGTAATTGGCGGAGTAGTTGGTGCAGCGGGCGGATATGTGATTGGCCGTGACAGGGATAGAAAAAGCGGACGTGTGGCCAGAAAAAGAAATCAATAAACTTTTAGAATAAAAAGCAGTTAACGGGAAGAACTTACTTCACGTTAACTGCTTTTTTATTGGCGCCCATTTCAACAACAATTTCACTATCTATTACAGAAAGCATTTTGTATAAATCATAACTACTATTCTGATGGAAGTAAATTATTTTGTCAATTCCATCAACTCATTTGCCGACACGGTTAGCAGGTTAACTTTGGGTAGTCGTCTCGTTAATTCCCTCCAATTGGCATCCTGCCTGTAAATTTTTTGCAACATTACAGATGCTTCCGTCACTTTCTTATTATTAGCCAAAGTTATGGCTGTCCAGTATTTCATTTCAAGGTTTGAAGGAAACATTTTCATTGCGGCTCCGTATTCAGACATGGCTAATTTCATGTCACTTTTTTCGGTTGCCAGGTCGCCCTTATCCATATGCTGGTAGGCCCTTAGCAATCTTAACAACCTGTCCAACTCAATCAACGGAGCGGTGTGATCATCTATTCTTAAATCAACCAGGCGATCGTTCCATGGTTGTTCAGATTTTGTACCGGCCACAACCAATATTGCAGCAGATTGTTTTCCCCTGATATCTCCGCCGGCTAATTGCGCTGCCTGCAAAGCAATCAATACCCTTTCTGCCAATTGCTTTCCACTAGCCGCTTCGTATGCTTTTGCCATCGCCGCACATACGGTATTACCAAGCATCATATTACTTTGTACTGAATAATTTTTCCCTATTATGTGATTGGCAAAATCAATACATTTTGCACCCGTGTATGCATTTACGTTTCCGTGTACATCAATCATGGCAACCTGCCTCATTTCCCTGCCATCGTCCTTCGCCAATAATTCCTTAAGTACTTCAGTTGCAGGCATTCCCTTCTTCATCAACTCCAGCCCCTTTGTACCATAACTTTTATTTACAAATGACTGGGTGGCTACCGCTCCTACGCCGGCTTCGGCCCAGGGAACCGCTGTGCCTACACTAAACCAATGACTCTGCACGCCCACTGCCATTTCTCCTGTAGCACTATCCATTGCTACAATTGAAAAAGTATGGGCCAGTCCGTCATCTTTTTTATAAAACTGGGCAAATGTTATTAGCCGGATAGTAAGCAGCGCTGTTATGAGTATGGTTTGCTTTTTCATTTATTATAGTTTTTGAAATGACCCGGAAGTAAAAGATTCAAAGATGATGAAAACTGATTTTCATCTTTTAATTTACAATAATACACAACAATTTCTTAAGCGAAAGACGGGACATCTATGTTGAACTTCCATTGCAAAAGCATGACATCATATACAACAACATTTCAAATTGCATAAATATCTATACCAAAATAAGGAAACCAATACTTACAGAATGACTAATCCCTTATCTTCCATTTTAAAAATTAAGATTATGAGAATTGTGCTCACCAGTGTATTCTTTACTTTTAATGTGTTAGTTTTTGCCCAAAAGACATATCTCTATTGTGGGCGCCTGATAGACACCCGTGCAGGTATTGTTCAATCTGAAATGACCATCATCATTGAAAAAAACAAGATCATTTATGTGGTAAAAGGGTATTCTCCCGTTGGTGTGGGTGACAAAAAAATTGATTTAAAATCCTAGACAGTAATGCCCGGGCTAATGGATTGCCACGTACACCTGGAAGAACAAACCAGTCCCACGAATTATACAGACAGGATGACTAGAAACCCATCCGACATTGCCTTTTTGAGTACATCGTATGCGGAAAAAACCCTGATGACCGGTTTTACTACCGTGAGGGATTTGGGCGGTACCGGTGTAAATATTGCATTGAGAAATGCTATTAATAAGGGAACAGTAAAAGGGCCACGTCTATTTACTTCGGGAAAAAGTATTGCCACCACGGGCGGACATGCGGATCCCACCAATGGTTATCGAAAGGATTTAATGGGAGACCCGGGTCCCTATGAAGGGGTGGTAAACGGAGCAGCCGACTGTTACAAAGCAATAAGGCAACGATATAAAGACGGAAGTGATCTCATAAAAATTACGGCAAGCGGCGGAGTATTGAGCGTGGCTAAAAGCGGTGAAAATCCACAGTTTACAGAGGAAGAGATAAAAGCCATTATTGCTGCTGCAAAAGACTATGGATTTAAGGTTGCAGCACATTGCCAAGGCGCAGAAGCTATGAAGAGAGCGGTACTGGCAGGCGTAAATTCAATAGAACATGGTACTTATATGAACGAAGAAATAATGGGATTGATGAAACAAAAAGGAATTTACCTGGTACCGACCATTACAGCAGGCAAAAGTGTGGCTGACAGCGCAAAGAAACCTGGCTACTATCCCGATATTGTAACGCCGAAGGCATTGGCGATTGGCTCTAAAATTCAATCCACTTTTGCAAAAGCCTACGCGGCCGGGGTACCGATCGCATTTGGAACAGATGCCGGTGTGTATGCCCACGGAAAAAACTGGATGGAATTTTTATATATGGCTGAAGGCGGCATGCCTGCGATGGAAACCATTCAGTCGGCCACCATCAAGGCGGCAGACCTGATTGGAATACGTGACATTTTAGGTACAATCGAAAAAAACAAACTGGCAGATATTATTGCGGTGGCTGGCGACCCGTTAAAAGATATCAGCATGATGGGTGTGGTGAAGTTTATAATGAAAGATGGGGTAGTTTATAAGAACGAATAATACTGGATACTGGATGCAGGATTCTAGAAACAGGAAACTGGATGCTGGGTGCCTGTTTACCTGATAACCCACAATATCAGTCATTAATAACCGTTGGCGAAAGTTTCATAAATGAAGTAAGCCAATTTTATACAAGGTATTCACCGGTTTGTTGTCCCAGAATAATTCGAAGTCTTCCAGCCCGGCCGATTCATAATTATTTTTTACTTCCTGTAAAGTATAAGTTTTGCTATTTCCTACAGACAGTTGCTGCAGCATCATCACCAGCCACTCCCCCTGGCGCTTATCTGATTTAATATTAAATGTTTCTTTACGGCTCTGGAAGGTGAGGGAGATCATTTCCCATTGATTACCCTTTTTTGATTTGATAAACTTTTCTACCGCCGGGGCTTTACCCAACCAAATAACTTTAGCTGTTGGCTTTGCGGGGGTAATTTCTTCACCTGTTAAGGCTATTGAAATATAACCAGGGAGGACTGATGGCTTAGGCACTTTAAAATCAAACCATTTCTGCAATGGGTAATCAAGGCATACGCCATGCATAAAATTCAGTAAAGATTTTTTCAGCCCGAAACTAAAAGTTTCATGATCGGCCCCGGTAATATCTTCATGAAGAATATCATTATTGGCGAATGTGCCGGTGACGTTTGTGAGTTTTTTTACTTTATACTTATCCGGGTTCAAACCTACCGGGCTATGCGCTGTCATGGTAAACTGGTGCCAAAAGGCAGATTGAAGAATGCCGGCCTGAAACAGTTGCCTCACCATTTCCAGCGAATCAATTGTTTCCTGCGCAGTTTGGGTTGGGAAACCATACATGAGATAGGCATGAACCATTATGCCCGCCTCTGTAAAATTTTTATTTACTCTTGCTACCTGGGCCACAGTAATCCCCTTTTGAATTAACTCCAGAAGCCGGTCGCTTGCTACTTCAAGCCCACCGGAAACACCAATACAACCCGATGCCTTTAGTAATAAACAAAGATCCCGTGTAAAGCTTTTTTCAAAGCGAATATTTGTCCACCAGCTTACTACTAATTTTCGCTTAATGATTTCAAGGGCGAGGGCACGCATAAGGGCTGGTGGGGCTGCCTCGTCAACAAAATGAAATCCATTTTCCCCGGTTTGTGCAATCATTTCCTCCATTCTATCGCAAAGCAATGATGCGGTAATCGGCTCGTATAATTTTATATAGTCCAGGGAGATGTCGCAAAAAGTACATTTGCCCCAATAGCAACCATGTGCCATTGTTAGTTTATTCCAACGGCCATCACTCCAAAGGCTATGCATTGGATTTATTATCTCAATTGCGGATATGTATTGATCCAGTAAAAAATCGCTGTAATCCGGAGTACCCACCTGCCCCTGTTTATAATCGGTACAGGCGGTATTATTGATATAAGCTACCTTACCATCAATCAAAGTAAAGCATCGCTTTAAATCTGGAAGTGATATTTCTCCTGATGCGAATTTTATTAAATTTTCAATTGGCGCTTCGCCATCATCCAGCGTAATGAAATCAAAAAATTTAAAAACGCGAGGATCAGATAAGGAGCGTAATTCGGTATTGGCAAAACCTCCTCCCATTAATATTTTTGTACCAGGATAATTTTGTTTTATCCACTGGCCACACCTGAATGAAGCGTATAAATTACCAGGAAACGGAACTGAAATGGCAACCAGTAAAGGATTGATTAATTCCATTTTTTTTTGCAGGATATTAATCAGAATCTTGTCTATGTAGGTATGTTCCATCTGTAAAGCATGGTACATTTCATCAAAACTATTAGCTGACCTTCCCAGTTTTTCGGCATAACGGCTAAATCCAAAATGAGTATCTATGCATTCTTTAATGAAATCTGATAAATCTTCGAGATACATAGTGGCAAGATGCTTAGCCCGGTCTTGTATGCCCATACTTCCAAAGGCCCATACCAGGTCATCTAATTGGCTAAAACGGCTGGCTTCCGGAAGAAAATTCCTTTTCGCTATCAAATGAGCAAGCGTTGGATTTTTCCCCTGTAAAAAAAGTATTACGCTGTCAATTGTATGAATATAATCATCCTGCAGGCTAATGATCCGCTCTGCATTTTCCGAATACCTGCTTTCTGTTGAATAACTGAGTTGCAGGAATAACTGCGTTAACCCGCTTTTTGAAAATATTGCAAGCATTACCTCAATACCCAGGTCGGCCTGGTATGAAGGAATCTGTTTGGTATTTAAAAACCCTTTTAAGTAAGCGGTTGCCGGATAGGGCGTATTTAACTGTGTAAATGGAGGAGTTATTAAGAAAACAGGTGCACTCAAATGAAATTATTTAGGATGCAAGATAACTATTATAGGAGAGTGGAGAATATCTTAAGTTCAACGATGCCATTTATTTTAAAGTCTTTTATTTCGTAAAATTATCCAAACAGACAATTATTAAATTATTGACCGAAAAGAAGGATTTCACATAAATAACAAAACATCCAATAATTAATCCTTTAAATCAATTTGATTTGTAAAATGTCAGTCTGTTTGCACGGGCTGACATTTACAAAATCAAAAAGGATTGGATTGTCTGGATTAATTGTTAATATATAAATTCCAAAAAGTTGATAATGTTATCATAACTGTAAATCTATACGTCGTACCTGGCAAAGGAATAATAATATTATCCTATCGACAGAAACTCAAAGATTCAATTTCCTGGTTATTTTTTCTTTACTAAATATTATGTGGATCAGATGTAGATTGTTTTCCAGGAATTTCAACACAGATAAATATAAAACAAACAAAAAGCGAAATTGTTTATGGAATAAAACGGTTCAATTTTAACACTACTTCAAATAATCTGTATAGAAAAATTATGCATAATTCGGAGACCAATCCCTTATCGAAGTTACTGTTCGGTTATATTCGGGTGATCAGTTTACCCTGATCAATTTTTTTTAGTATCGCATTCGCAAGTTTCTTACATGGTAAAGCATCCGCATCAATCATGCAAAGATCCTAAATTTTCAAGTTACCAATGTTACATAATTTTTGATATTCATTATATAATTTACTGATCTGTATATGCCGCTTTGCCGGCAGGAGACAACACTTTATCAGTCGTTTAACGGCTATTTCACGATCTTCACCTAAGTAATTCGCTGGAATACATTCATTTATTGTCGGATGCTATATTAACCAATTTTCACATTTACAGATGCAACTCGCTCCCGTTATATTACTCATCATTTTTATTTCCTGGCTCATTTGGCAGTGGAAAAAACAGAAAGGAAATACAATATTATTTCCCGAATCTTTTCGGGCCATCCTGGAGGAAAAAGTTAGCTTTTACAAATCATTGGATAACCCAGCCAAACTGATATTTGAGAAAAGAATGTTGCAATTTCTCCATCATGTTAAGATCACCGGTATTCATACCATTGTAGAAGATGAAGACAAAATTTTTGTGGCAGCAAGTGCCATCATCCCAATATTTGCATTTGAGAATTGGGAATATACTAACCTGAATGAAGTATTACTATACCCTGGTACCTTTAATGAGGAATTTGAATTAAGAGAAGGGAGTGAACGAAAGATTTTAGGCATGGTTGGTGAAGGCCCCATGCAACATGTAATGATACTTAGCCAGCCTTCCCTGAGGCAGGGATTCATAAATAAATCTGATAAGAATAATACCGCCATTCATGAGTTTGTACACCTGCTCGATAAAACAGACGGTGACATAGATGGCATTCCCGAAAATCTTTTGTCAAAACAATTCACGATTCCTTGGATTAATATGATGCATCAGATGATAAAAGAGATCCTTGACGGTAATGATGATATTAATCCTTATGGGGCTACCAGCCAGGCAGAGTTTTTTGCAGTGGCTGCAGAATATTTTTTCGAGCGTCCGGACCTGCTTCAATCCAGGCACCCGGCTTTGTACGAATTACTCGAAAAGATTTTCCATCAGGATCCGAATAAAAGCACGCTGAAATCTGAATAAAATCCGGTAATGTATTAAAACAACAAGAGAAGGCTTAAATGCCCTCTCTTGTTGTTTTACTGATTTCTTTATTTAATGATACCAGTTACTGCTTCACTAATTTTTCATAATAAATGGCCGCTCCGCTTTCATCCACAATATTTAATATGTACACTCCCCTTTGAAGCATGTCCACATTATCAAGCACTTTCCTGCTATTACCTTTTGGAATGGCAAATCTCTCGGTTGTTATTCTTTTACCGGTTGCATCAAACAAATTTAACGCAACAGTTTGGTTTGATTTGCTTAAGAAATCTATAGATATATTACTACTAAACGGATTTGCGATAACAGAAGCTACGGTTTTATCCAAATTGATCTTAACGCTTACGGTTTTGGAATGTTTGTATTGACCATCTAAATCAACCTGTTTGATTCTGTAAAAATTGGCGCCAGCCGACGGCCTGGGATCAAAAATACTATATCGTTTGGTAGCTGAACTATTATTGCCACTGGATTTAATGGTGGAAACAATATTCCAGGTGGCACCGCCATCATTGCTTCGCTCCACATCATAATACTTGTTATTTATTTCCGATGCGGTACTCCAGTTAACAGTGACACCTGCACCCTTTTGCTTGGCGGATACATCTAAAAACTCAACTGGCAATGGACCTCCGCTAGGGCATGTCGCCAATTTGATATCATCTACAGCAAAGTCATTTCCGCAACCAGGCTTACTAAAATCTGCCAGGGATAACCTGAAATTTTGAACAACAAAATTACCAGTAGCAGGTAATGTAAAAACACCTCCTAACTGATTCCACATGGGAGTAACAGTTAGGGGTACAATTGGAGAAGTTACCGGAGAGCCTGTTAACGGTACCCATGCATTATTCTGTGCCTGGTATTCTAATTTAAAGGCTATCTTAGGAATTCCACAAATATCTATACTCCGCTGATAAACAACAACATTCATATAAAACAAACTGGAAGAATAATATCCTGCAGGAAAACCTGAAGGCCTGTTTATCACTTTTTGATAAAAAGTGGTATTACTGGCGCTTCCGCCACTATTAATAACCAACATTTTTCCATCTACATTCCCGGTATGGTCAGAGGAATTATGCCATCCGGTGTTTTGCTGGGTATTGTTGATTACCCTGTAAGTACCATCAATATTCAACAGGCCGGTTGCCTGGTAATTGACACCAAAAACATCAGGATTACTGCTTGAAGTTGTACCCGTTCCAAAATTTTCATTAAAAAAAATGGCTTCATTCGCACAAAAACTTTGAGCCATTACTGAACCATGCGACATGGATAATAATGCAAAAAGGATTAGTACTAAACTGAAATGCACATTCATAGACTTTGTGGTAAAATTTGTTTTCATACAACAATATTTTAGAGATGACTAAATAGGATAACAGTCTTCCAAGAATAAGAGGATAGGATTATATTTTCATGGGATTGGAGCGGAGAGAAGGAATTTAAAATCTAAGAAGGCGATTGAAATTCCCTTAGTTGAACTGTGAAGTTAATTAATTCAAAATGAATTTTCTATGACTTGAGTAAATGTTTTATTTAAAAAAAAATCTAAGGTATTAATATATATAAAAATATATCTAAAAAATATTCAATAGCTGATAAATTGCAGACAAAAGATTTGAAAAATGCGAGATTATACCAAACAGATGTTAATTCATAGGCCATTACATACAAATGCACTTATTACGGTAATCAAGTATTTCAAAAAAAGGAGTGAGTATGCTGTTTTTTTTTTAAAAAGATGAATATAAATAACAAAGATTATTGAATATCGTGTTGATTACTTTTAATATTTCCTTTGTTTTCCTTGTAAATATTTTTCCTTGATGATCAAGCTCATCGGCTTTTCCAATACTTTACTTTCCACCCATGATATTATATCCAGGTAGGCGAAAGAACGGGTTTGAAAACGGTTTTTTTCTAATGTCTTTAGATTTACCAGGAATTTTTGTAACTCAGGTTTTAATTTTTGACGATGCACATGAAATGAATTCCGCAAAAACTTAAACATCTCCTCCTCAACTATGGTTAGGTTTTCCATCTTGGCCATAAAACGATAAACCGACCTGATCAGCGATTCAATAATTTCGAAATTACCCAATTCATAATGTGCCATCAGGTGCATTAACCTGGCGTAACATTGAAGATCATTCCTGATACCGTCGCTACCATTAAT
Source organism: Ferruginibacter sp. (assembly GCA_031424955.1). GTDB lineage: Bacteria > Bacteroidota > Bacteroidia > Chitinophagales > Chitinophagaceae > Ferruginibacter. Next base: position 12,912 of record JANPIJ010000409.1, read on the forward strand.
GATTTTTTGCAGGTAATCAATGGAAATATCGAAGTTGCCGTTACCAAAATACAGGGAAGCTATTTTGTAATTGAATACCAACAGTCTATGACTGTCGATATATAGGGCATATTCCACCAATTTCTCTTCAATGGCCGGTACCTCTTTTAAACCTTCAGCAAAAGTACCCAACATAAAATGCTGGTTAATTTTTGAACTGTTAATATAAATAAAAGTCTGGATGCGGTGATTATCGTGTTGATTGGCGATGGGCGTTTTGGAAAACTTAATAAAATGCTGCAGATCGATTTCAAATTTTTGATAATTTCTCAAATCAAAATGGGCATTTAATAAATTGTGGAGACCTTTTATGTAATAACCAGTTTCTACACGTATCATTAATGGCTGTTCATGAAATATATCAATCCATTTTTGAGCATAGCGATAATACATCAAAAAATCCTGCCGGATAAATGCATACCAGCAATAGCTTTGATACAAATATAAACGCTCATAAAAGCCTGTTTGTTCATGGGCTTTATCCGGTAGATTATTTTTCAAAAAATTAATTACGCCCGTTTCATCTTTTTCATTCCTGGCATGACCATTTTTAATATACCAACTATACAATCTCAAGGCAAGGTTCGACATCTTAGCTACCATATCGACGCGGCTATTCACTTCCACAGCTTCGGCCGATAATTGTTCTCCCCTATCCTGCATACTCCTGGTAATATGCAGGGTTTCAATCTTCTTTTCCCAGGAAATTACCTGTGTTAAAAAATTGAACTTGTTATGCTGCTTAGCCATTTCCTTTAGCTTCTCCAGTATTTTCAGGCTTTGTAAATACAGGCCCTTATTGTAAAAAATACGGGCATGATCCAGTTGTTCATTTAACTGCATGTCGATACTGTCGGTACTTTTTAATATCCGCAGACTGGCAAGTAACTGCTTATATAAGTGAACTTTGGTATTGGACAATTGTGGTTTCCGGATCGAGGTCAGTCTTTTAAGCAGTATCGCCTCATCATATTCATGCAGTTTATCCAATGCATCGAACAATTCGATGATTTTTAAATCTTCATTACCTGAACTTCTTTTAATGTATAGCTTAAAATTTCTCTTTTCTGCCTTCTCAAGTGTTTTAATAAGTTGAAATAAAGTATCTGTAAATCGGGTGGACATCATTGTTTTTTTTTCTATAAAGTAATGCCAAAGAGGATTTTACTAATAAAAATCAACTTTTAGCATAATGAAAACATTCATAAAATGAATACGAGGCCATGGTAGCACAACTTACTTTTGTATAAGAAAGATATGCAAATAATCCACAAAGCAGGCAATCTTTAAAATGGCAATCAACCGTTAGTAGTTGCACATATTTAGGTGCGGTGAAAAACTGAGCGTATGTCAGTTAAAAGTTAAAATAAGAATTTCATATAGCAAGCAATCGTTAAAGTCGTTCCGTTTCTACGGAAGGGCTATTATATTTTGCAAAATAATGGTTAATTCATGATATAAACGATTTTATACACACATTTTTATATCTTTAATTGGGAATAACAAAATCAGGTTTGCGAATAAAACTATTATTGTACTTAAATCTTATGCTGGTATTCAATTCTATTTTATAACCTTTCATTACACCAACCGGCCGTGGAAAGAAATACCCCCTCAGTTCGATCGTTCCAAACACCAGGTTTTCGTTACGGGTGCGTACCCCGCCACCCCACGCACTATATAATTCACTTTTACTAAATGATTGGTTTATTGGCTTTATAATGCTCAAATCACCGAAAATAAAAGGCGCTGTTCTGAAACCCCAGAACTTTTTCATATTAAAGAATACCGTCTCCCCTCTAGCAGTTCCCCTGAAGTCGGAAAACAAATTGGCATTGTGGTAGTAAGGAAGCCCAAATGCACTCCTTAAAAATAAAGGCTGGTTTAATACAGGGTTTATTTGCCTGGTAAAAGATGCGCTATAAAAATTGCGATTAAGCCATTTTCCTCCCATTTTCTTTAATTTGGTAAAGTGCTCAACCCCCAGCAATAAATCAATATCTTCCCATTTACTTTTATACGAATACCCTCCGAACCTGAAAGTGTATGCACTGTAAAATCCCTTTTTATTAAAATGATTACGCTGGGCATCTACGCCATAATAAGGTCTTCTTCGCTTATCTTTTTCAATCCAGCCTCCAATTATTGAAGCGCTAAATCCCTCAGGCACGTCTTCATTTCTTCCAAATCCGTAAATAAAATTAGTACGGTAAAAATTTTGTTTGAAAATACTAAAGGCAAGCAATATGCCGGAAACATCCGCGTAGCGATAATCATAATTCAACATATTCACTTGTGGTAACTGGTTAAAACTTTGCTTAAAACCCCGGATAGCAACAAATTCCCTTACCCGCTTCGACATATTTTCAACAAGCAATTTTTTATTACAAAAATTGTATCCAAACCATACATCCGCATTATAGTAGGCATATTTATAATCACTTTGATACAAAGAGTCTTTGAGGTAAGCGTTGCTGGTTTTACTAAATGACAGGTCCGCAGCCCCTATCCAGGGTATATAAAGAGAAACCAATGGCTTCTCAAAATGGGTATATACATAAGTCTCTTCTCCCCTGCCACTGTTAAATGCATTTTTATAGGTTTGGAAGCCAATACTCCAGTCAATAAATGACCCTTTAATGTTTCTTTTGATTATTTCTGCTCCATAACCAAAATTGGGCTTTCTGTCTCTTTCATAAAAAGTACTCACTGCAATCTTAGAGCCACTGCCCCCTGAATTTTCTTCTTTTACCCCAAGTTTCAACCTATCTACTCCATTTACACTAACATTCCCTCCAATTGAAAACACGTCCTTTGTTATCACAATTACATCTACCGAATCAATACTCCCAGGAACCGCCTCCATCAAGATACGGGCATCCTGTATATAAACCTGGTCGCGTAAATGGCGTTCATTATCTGCAACCAGGTAGGGATTAATTTTACTACCTTCCCTAAAAAACAGGTTATTGGCAATTACCTTTTCCCGTGTATTCTTATGAAATGCATTCGCTACCACTACACCAAATGTATTTCTTATCCTTCCCGTATCATAAATACTTCTCTCAAAACCTAAACTGAGTATCGCGATGAAACGAATTGTTTTGCCAGTATGTACCAGGTAAGGATTAACCGTTTTTACAGGTTCAGTGCCGGGAGGATCTACAGAAATACTTTTTCCAAGTTTGCCTAAAAGGCCTTTCTTTTTGGACAAAAAGAAAGTGTCCTTCAGTTCGGGAACATCCTGTGCATAAAGATGTACCATATTAAAAAAGAATACCACCAGTATGGATAAAAAAACCAGTGAAATCTGTTTTAACATCTGTGCTTAATATTTAATATGGACATAATGGAATTTAAAACCAAATTGAAATGGAACACCAACCGTTACCAACCAGCAAAATCTACAGCAGAAGTTGCGTGCAACCTGGTTGTATCAAATAAAGGTATACTGCAATCTTCTTCTTTTAATAAAAGAGGTATTTCTGTACAGCCCAATATAACCCCCTCGGCCCCCATGGGAATAAAATTCCGTATAATATCAAGGTATACTCTTTTTGTTTCCGGTAAAAAAATACCTTTTCCCAATTCATTGTAAATAGTTGAATTTATTAAATCAGGCAAATGGCCATCGGGGATAAATGTTTTAATGCCATATTGCCTGAGACGTTGCTCATAAAACCCTCCAAACATAGTATATTTTGTACCCAATAAAAGAACTGCACTTAATTTCTTTTCCCCTATTGCTTTTACAGTTACATCCGCCACGTGTATCAATGGAATGTTGATGGCCGCTTCAACTTTTTCAGCGTTGATATGCATTGTGTTTGCACATAGCAATATGCAATCAGCTCCCGCCAATTCAAGCTTTTGCGCGGCATCGCACAAAATTTTTGCAATGGCTTCCCAGTCCTCCTTTTCCGTTAGAGCAACAATCTCACCGAAATCAACCGAATAGAGCAGGATTTTAGCAGATGAATTATTGCCAGATCGCTTATTAACCGTTTCGTTAATGATACGGTAGTAATCAATCGTCGAATACCATGAAGTGCCCCCAATTAACCCAATTGTTTTCATCCCTTTTAAACTAAGACTAACTAAATTAATGAAAAACCACTTATCAATACAAATTAATAACCAATTCATTAAACATTTAAAAACTTAATTTTCGCTGGCCTTTTATTTTTAATTACTTATTTGAGCCCTGCCTATTCATATTCAATTTCATTTGTATTGATCTTTCTTTTTATGAAGACACATCCATCTTTACGCAACTAATTCAATACTGAATGATTTCAGTTTTGAGCAAACAAAACAGATTCATATTTTGTAATGGTATTCAATATTTTTAATTTAGAGCAGTATGATACAAGCCTATAATTTCATCGCATCCTGGCAATTGTTTCCCGAAAAAGGAACGTATGAATTTGGTACCCGGCCAAAGTCAGGGATTTACAAAATAGAGGCTACCCAAAATAAAAAAGAAATAGCAATCAGCATGAACTGGGTTACTTTGGAAAATCAGGCTTTTGCCTCCTCTTATACTTTAAATATAGATGGAGAAGCCATCCCGTTTGAAGAGAAAGAAATTGCCGACGAAGTAAAAGCCAATTTTATCGATGCACTGAATTTTGAAGTGCAGTTTTTAAAAAAAGGGAAGCCGGTAATAACGGTATTGAATGAGTTAATGCCAAATGGTTATTTAAAAATAGTACAAAAAGGAATAGAGTCTGATGATGTTGCATATACTAATACCGAAGTATATCATAAGCAACTAAGTGTACTACCTTATTCAACGTCGGTTAGCGGGGCTGTTATTAAAGCAACTGAAGAAGGCGTAATCAGGCACAAGGCACTTACTGCAATGGAAGAGCAAACCAATATGCAACTCGACCAGATACGCAAACAAATAGAATTACTGGCAATACAGGCACAGGAAATCAGGGCAGACGCATTAAAAAAATCATACAGAATTTGTGAGAATGGCCACGAGGTAGTCATTATTCCATCCTGCATTTTTTCTTTTTGTTTTCATGCTTACCTTTCTTGCACCTCTTTTGTCCTTAAATTGGTATAAAAG